>QHTB01000033.1:2381-7582 GCA_003220615.1 Candidatus Rokuibacteriota bacterium | reverse complement strand
AAGAAGAGCCAGATGGCGAGCAGGAGCACCGAGGAGATCGCGAGCAGGAAGAGCCGGTAGTTCGGATAGGTCATGCCGAGCAGCGGCGTGGAGCCGGTGACGGGCGGCAGGATGCGGCGCATGTCACCGCCCCAGATCTGGCGGGCGCCCTCCCGGAACACGAGGGCGAGGCCGAAGGTGAGGATGAGGCCGTACAGCGGCTCGCGGTGGTAGACGGGACGGAGCGTGGCGACCTCGGTCACGACGGCGAGGGCGCCGACCAGCAGCGGGCCGACGATGAGCGCCACCCAGAAGGAGTGCACCACGCCAATCACCACGATACCGGCGTACGCGCCGAGCATGTAGAGCTCGCCGTGAGCGAAGTTCATCACGCCGAGCAGCCCGAAGATCACGGTCAGGCCCAGCGCCAGCAGCCCCAGCGCGGCCCCGAAGACGAGGCCGTGCAGCAGCTGGGGCAGCAGGACTGCGACGACGTAATCCACGATCGCGCTCTCACCTCGACGGGCGCCGAGAATAGCACGCTCGTGGGATGCGACTCACACGCGCTCGACGTCCGGCCGCCCGAACAGGCCGTGCGGGCGCACGAAGAGCGCGGCGAGCAGCACGAGATACGACGCGACGTGGCTGAAGCCGCCACCCATGATCGGATCGAGGTAGCCCGCTGCCACGCTCTCGAGGACGCCGATCACGATCGCGCCGACCACGGTCCCGGCGATGCTGTCGAGGCCGCCGATGATGACGATGGGGAAGACCTTGAGGCCCAGGAGCACGACGCCGAATCCGCCACCCGACACGACCGTCCACAGCGTACCGGCCAGCACCGACAGCACGCCCATCATCATCCACGTCAGGGCGAAGTAGCGCTCGACGTCGATCCCGGCCGTCATGGCCACCTGCTGGTCGTCGGCGATGGCCCGGAGCGCGACCCCCGCTCGGCTCACGCGGAAGAACACGCCCACGGCGACGAGCATGACCGCCGCGATGGCGGCGGCGAGCACCTTGTCGGCGGCCACCGGCACGCCCTGGATGATGAGCGGGTCGGTGGGGACCGGCAGCCCGATTCTGCCCGGGATGCCG
Organism: Candidatus Rokuibacteriota bacterium; assembly: GCA_003220615.1. Taxonomy (GTDB): domain Bacteria; phylum Methylomirabilota; class Methylomirabilia; order Rokubacteriales; family CSP1-6; genus 40CM-68-15. Next base: position 6,505 of record QHTB01000033.1, on the reverse strand, counting down.
GCGAACACGATCGCCGACGCGCCGCGCATCAGGGCGCCGAGGCCGATCGTGATCATGATCAGCGAGATCAGTGGACGGCTGACCAGCCGGCGGAGCACCAGCCGGCTGAAGACGAGCGCGGCCCCCACCATGACGGCGGCGCTGCCGCCGACGGCCGCGACGAGACCGACGCCGAGCCCGTGGATTCCCGTCGCGACCAGCCGCGAGCCGAGCATGAGCCATTCGCCGAGGGCGAAGTTCATCATGCGCGAGGCCTTGTACACGACGACGAAGGCGAGCGCGGCGGGGGCGTACATCACCCCCGCCAGCGCCCCATCGACGACGAGCGCGACCAGGAAACCCAGCGGCTAGTTCTTCTTCTTGATCTCCCAGGTGAACCCGGCCACCGGATCCTTGCCCACCATCGGCTCCCCGATCGAGTCGCTGCCGGCGATGCGCGCGATGGGCACGTTCTTGCCGCCCTTGACCTGGTAGAGGTGCATGTCCATCACGACCTGGTGATCGTCCTTGCGGATGCACTGGCGCCCGATGTGCGTGTTGTCGAGACACATCCCCTCGTGCGCCTCGGCCACCTTGTCGGGATCGAAGCTCTTCGCCTTTTCCACCGCCGCCGCCCAGAAGAGCACCGCGTCGTAGGCGCCGGCCGCGATGTTGGCGTCGAGGTTCCAGCGCTTCTTGAACTTCTGGTTGAACGCCTGCATCGCCGGATCCGGGTTGAAGGCGGAGAAGTGATTGAGCTGGACGAAGCCCTCCATCGGCTCGGCGATGGCGGGCAGGTCCTGTTGCAGGAGGAAGCAGTCGATGCCGGCCAGCTTGTATTTCTTGGTCATGCCGAAGGAGTGGAGCTGCGTCATCAGCCGCAGCGAGTCGGTGCCGGCAAACGCGAGGAAGAGGACCTCGGGCTTGGAGTCGTTGATGGCGCCGAACCACGGGCTGAAGTCCTTGGTGTCGAGTGGCGCGCCGGCCACGCCCACGACCTCGCCGCCCAGCCTCTCGAGCGCGGTCTTGAACTGGCGCCCGTCCGACTGGCCCATCGCGTAGTCGGTGTAGAAGATGTAGACCTTGTGGCCCATCTTGTCGACGATGTACTTGGCCAGCCCGTTGGACTGCATGCGGGAGTCCGGCTGGTTGCTGAAGTAGTACTTGTGAAACTTGGTCGTGCGCATGAACTCGGCGCAGGAGACAGAGTTCCAGTGCACGGTCTTGTGCTTCTTGGTCACGTCCATGATCGCCATGGTCGCGCCCGAGGAGACCGCGCCGACCAGGAGCTTCACGTCGTCCTGCAGGATGAGCTTCTCGGCCTTGCGGACGGCCGGGGCCGGCTTGGTCTCGTCGTCCTCGGAGACGATCTCGATCTTGTTGCCGAGGACGCCGCCCTTGGCGTTCAGCTCCTCGACGGCCAGCGTCATTCCCATCGTCTGATACTTGCCGTAGCCCTCGAACACCCCGACCTTCGAGCCGAGGTCGCCGATCTTCACGACCTTCTGGCCCTGGGCCGGGGCGAAGCCGATGCCGCCGGCCATCACCACCGCGACCGCGACGACCACCGTGAGCACGATCTTCATGACGAGTCCCTCCTTGCTGATTGCGAGGATGTTTCGATCACGCCGGTGAGGGCGTGCACGATCCGACGCAACGGCTCACCCAGGCGTTCGGGCGCCGGCGGCGCCGCCTTGACGTAGCCCTCGGCCTCGTCGAACGCCAGGCGCACCGTCGTGGCCGCCCGGGCATTGCGCTGGGTCACCAGAAAGTCCACGAGATTGTAGTAGCGCCAGATGGCTTCCAGGAACTTCCTTCCGATGGCGGCTCGCGCGTCCGCGCGCGCGGCGGCGAGCTGACGATCCGCCTCGAGCGCGAGATCGCGGGCGAGCGCGACGACGAACACCATCAGGCCACGCTCGGCCTCGGGTGCGTCGGCGCGCTGGAGTGCGGCGCGGACGTCATCGTCCAGGCCCCGGGGAAGACGGCCGGCACGAGCACGGAGCTCCTTGCGCAGCGCGCCCTCGTCATACAGCCGGAGCGCCACCTCGAACTTCCGAGCCTCCAGCGAGAACTTGAGCTGCTTGAAGTTGGTCGAGATCTCGTTGTCGCGCGGAGTGTAGGCGCCGACGTGGTGGGCGAAGGTCGGCGCAGCGTACGTCGCGATTGTTGTAACGAGCATCGCGAGCACGGTGAGGATCGTGGGAGTGCGAAGCCGGAGCGCGGCCCCCGCGCGAGGCGAGCCTGAGTGAATCGGCCTGTTCAAGGTGCTGTTCGGCTCCGTCCTCGCAGTTGCAGCGCGAGCGTGCCCACGAGGAGCCACATCGCGACGATCGTCGTGCCTCCGAACGGAATCCACACCAACCATTCGGCGAGCCGCTTGCCGTCCTCCACTCCCCGCAACGGGATGAGCCCGGCCCACACCAGATAGCCGAGCGGATAGCCGGCGCCGCCGACCGTCAGCAACGCCACCAGCGTTCTCCGCCAGCCGGGAGTCGGCGCCCACGTGGCGGCCACCATCGTCGTGAGGATGACGATGGTCCCCATGCCCTCGGCGTGCATGTGGAAGAGTCGCAGGCCCCCGTCGAAGCGGGTCAACGCCTCGTCCATGATCTGCTCGTCCACGTCGCGCACGCCCACGAGCCCGTGGATTTCCGGGCGTGCCAGCATCGTCCCGCGCGCCCAGCGCGCCAGCTCCAGCTTGAAGCGCACCATCGAGGCGCCGCCGATCTCGGCACAGGCGATGAGAAGGAGCGCGACGAGGAGGGCGGGGGTGGGAGGCAGGCGCCACGTCGGGTGCGCTGCCTCCGTCATGTGACGGGCGCACGCCGCGTGCCGAGCGCGACGAGCAACCCGAGGATGCCGACGATGGCCAGCGTCCCGAGCGGCGTGAGCACCCAGCGCTCGGCGAAGGCGGCGCCATCGTCACGGCCCAGCTCGAGCACCGCGGCCGCGTAGGCCAGATAGCCGAGCGGGAAGAGCACGCCGAGCGTCATCGCGGTATAGAGCGCGGCCCGAATCCGGCGCGATCCGACGAGGCTCGCCACCAGCGTGGCCGCGACCAGCATCACCGGCGCCAGCCCCTCGGCGTGAGTGTGGAAGAAGGAGAGGCCGGCCTCCACGGCGAAGACGGCCCGCGCGCGAACTTCGTCGTCGTACTCCGCGCTTCCGGTGAGTCCGTGCACGCCCGGATTGGCGGCAACGCGCGCGAGCGTATATCGTTCGGTCTGGGGCCGCATCTGCGACATCACGGCGCCGGCGGTCTCGCCAAGCGCCATCACGAGGACCGCGATGAGAACCACGACGAGCGGAGGCCGTCTCATTCGAGTTGCGTGACTCTATCACCGGCCCTCCGGTTTGTCATGACGCGACCCGTGATATCTTGGCCGCCGCAACATCCCGAGGAGGCGAAGAAACACCCATGACGATGCGTGGGGGCGCCGCCTACGTCGCGTCGCTGCGCGACGGACGCGCCGTCTTCCTCGACGGCGAGCGCGTGGACGACGTCACCAAGCACCCGGCGTTCGTCGAGCCGATCCGCAAGATCGCCGAGACGTACGATCGGGCGGCCGCCTCGCCCGACGTGACCACGGCCGTCGATCCGGCCACGGGCCGGCGCGTCGGCGCGATGTGGCTGATCCCGCGCAGCGCGGACGACCTCGAGATCCGCCGCCGCGTCCACCGCTTCTGGGCCGAGCCGTCCTACGGGCTCATGGGGCGCACGCCCGACCACGTCGCCGCCGTCATCACGGCGCTCGCGTCGTGGCGCCAGCTCTTCGACCGGGCCGGCCGCCAGTTCGGCGACAACGTCGTGAAGTTCTGGGAGAAGGCGCGCGCCGAGGACCTCTACCTCTCCTACGCGATCGTGCCGCCCCAGATCGACCGCTCGCAGCCGGCTCACCGCCAGCCCGAGCCGTTTCTCTATCCCGGCGTCGTGCGTGAGCGCGACCACGGCATCGTCGTGCGCGGCTGCCAGGCCATCGCCACGTCGGCCGCGATGGCCGACTGGCTGTTCCTGTCCTACATCACGCCGCTCGCCCCCGGGGACGACGACTACGCGCTCTCGCTCGTCATGCCCATGAACGCCGAGGGCCTCAAGCTCTATCCGCGCCGGCCGTTCGCGGCCCAGGCGACGAGCGTCTACG
>QHTB01000033.1:0-2269 GCA_003220615.1 Candidatus Rokuibacteriota bacterium | reverse complement strand
CTCGCCATGAAGCTCGTGGAGCTCCACAGCAACGAAGGCAACGCCGCGACCCAGTCGCACCTGGGCGGCGAGATCGCGGCGCTGTGCGCCGCCTTCGACGGCCTCGTCCACGCCGCCCAGCGCTTTCCGCTGATCAGTGGAGGCGTGGCCCGGCCTCACCCGCAGTACGTCTACGCGGGGATGAGCCTGCAGCGACGGCTCATCGTCGATCTCATGCGCGCGGTACGCGAGCTGGCCGGCGGCGCCTTCCAGGCGCTGCCGTCGTCGTTGGCGGCGTTCGACTCGCCCGAGACGTGCGCCGACACCGAGCGCTACTATCGCTCGGGCGTGGCCAGCGCCCGTGACCGCGTGAAGCTGCTCAAGCTGATCTGGGACATGGTGGGGACCGAGTTCGCCGGCCGCCAGCTCCAGTACGAGATGTTCTACTCGGCGGCGCAGCCCGTGGTGAACGCGCGGATGTTCCGGGCCTACGACTGGACCAGCGCGAAGGCCATGGTCGATCGCTGCCTCGGCGAGTACTGATGGCCACGCTCGGCCTCGTCAACATCGGTGCGCTCGTCACCGGCCGGCTGGCCGATCCACGCTCCGACGCCGATGTGATCTTCGTCAGCGACGGCCGGATCGCCGCGATCGGAGCGGGGGCCGGCCCCGGTGCGGCGAGCGCCGACGTCGTCGTCGATTGCCGCGGGACGACCGTGATCCCCGGGCTGATCGACTCGCACTGCCACGTCGTGCTGGGCGACTACACGCCGCGCCAGAAGACGGTCGACTTCCTCGACTCCTACGTCCACGGTGGGATCACCAGCGTCGTGTCGGCGGGCGAGGGCGTTCACGCCCCGGGCCGCCCTCACGATCCCGTGGCCGCCAAGGCGCTGGCCATCACGGCGGCGAAGTGCTTCGCCAACTTCCATCCCAACGGGATGAAGGTCAACGCCGGCTCGGTCATCCTCGAGCCCGGGCTGACCGACGCCGACTTCGCCGAGATGGCCAGGCACGGCGTGCGGCACGCCAAGTACGGCTTCGGGGGCTATCGTGATCCGCGCGACGGCGAGCCGGAGGTCCGGCAGGCCCAGAAGCACGGCCTCTGCGTCATGTCCCACAGTGGTGGAACGTCGATCCCCGGCTCGAGCCCCATCAGCCACGAGGTGCTCTTGCACCTGCGGCCCGACGTCTGCGGCCACGTCAACGGCGGCACGACGTCGCTCGACGACAACGGGTTGCGCCGGATCATTCGCGAAAGCGACATGACGCTCCAGATCGTCCAGGCGGGCAACCTCAAATCGGCGCTCCACATCCTGGCGCTGGCTCGCGAGGCCGGCGTGCTCGAGCGCGTGTGCGTGGCCAGCGACACACCGACGGGGACCGGCGTGATGCCAATGGGCGTGCTGAAGTCGGTCTGCGAGCTGGCGTCGCTCGGCGATCTCGCGCCGGCGGAGGCGATCGCGCTCGCTACCGGCAACAACCGGAGCGCGTTCCGGCTGATGACCGGGACGATCGCCGTCGGCGAGCCGGCCGATCTGGTCGTCTGCGACGCTCCGGTCGCCTCCGCGGCCGCCGACGCGCTGGGGGCGATCGCGCGCGGCGACATCCCCGGGATCTCGGCGGTGATCATCGATGGCGAGGTCCGCGTGGGCCGCAGCCGCAACACGCCGCTGGCCAAGCGGCTGGCGACGTTCTCCGGAGTGCACCACCTGACCACGGAGCGACACTGATGAGCCACGAACACGCGAACAACCGACGGACGTTCATCGCCGGTCTCGCCACGCTCGGCGCCGGCGCGTTGCTCCAGGGGTGTCGGTCAGCGTCGCCGCAACCTGCCGCCAGCGCGGCGGCGCCCCATCGGATCGACGTCCATCATCACGTCGGGCCGCCCACGTACGTCGCGGCTCTGGCCGACAAAGGGGTCCAGCAGCGCCCGGTGATCGAGTGGACGCCGGCCAAATCGCTCGAGGACATGGACAAGGGCGGCGTGGCCACCGCCGTCGCGTCGATCACGACCCCTGGCTTCAGCTTCGTGGACGCCGCCACCGCGCGCCGCCTCGCCCGCGAGTGCAACGAGTACAGCACGCGGCTTGGCCGCGATTATCCCGGGCGTTTCGGCCTGTTCGCGGCGGTGCCGATGCCCGACGTCGACGGCACGCTCGCCGAGATCGCGTACGCGCTCGACACCCTCAAGGCCGACGGCGTCGGCTTCTTCACGAGCTACGGTGACAAGTGGCTCGGCGACCCGGCCTTCACTCCCGTGATGGAGGAGCTGAACCGGCGAAAG
>QHTB01000065.1 GCA_003220615.1 Candidatus Rokuibacteriota bacterium | reverse complement strand
GGCCACCAGGGTCGCACGCGCGCGCTTCGGCGACGGCGGCGTGGGGCTCAGCCCGTTTCCGTACGCGCTCATCTTCCCGCAGGACGAGCACGAGCGTGTGCTGATCGAGCGGCTGCGCGAGCTCGGCGTGACCGTCGAGCACCGCGTCGAGCTCCTTGGCTTCGAGGACGCGGGCGACCGCGTGCGCGCGCGTCTGCGGCGCGTCGACGGCACGGAGGAAGCCTGCGAGGCGGCGTACATCGCCGGCTGTGACGGCGCGCACTCGACGGTGCGAGACGGGCTCGCCATCGGCTTCCCGGGCGGCACCTACGCGCATCTCTTCTACGTCGCGGACGTCGAGGCGCGCGGACCGGCCATGGATGGCGAGCTGCACGGCGCGCTGGACGAGGCGGAGTTCCTCCTGGTCTTCCCGCTGAAGGGCGATCGGCGCGCGCGGCTCATCGGAGTCGTCCGTGACGACGCCGAGACACGGCACGACACGCTGACGTGGAACGACGTCAGCAAAGACGTCATTGACCGCATGGGCATCACCGTGGAGCGCGTGAACTGGTTCTCGACCTACCACGTGCATCACCGCGTCGCCGACCACTTCCAGAAAGGTCGCGCGTTCCTGCTGGGTGACGCCGCCCACGTTCACAGTCCCGTCGGCGGCCAGGGCATGAACACCGGGATCGGGGACGCGGTGAACCTCGCGTGGAAGCTCGCCGACGTTCTTCACGGTCGCGCGCCCGCATCGCTGCTCGAGAGCTACGAGCCCGAGCGCATCGCCTTCGGCCGGCGGCTCGTCGCGACCACCGACCGGGCCTTCACCTTCATCACGAGCCGTGGCCCGATCGCACGACGCGTTCGGGTGAATGTCGTACCGGTCGTCGTGCCCCTCGTGTTTCGGTTGAGGGCGGCGCGCCGGTTGATGTTCCGGACGATCTCGCAGACGGGCGTGAGCTATCGCGGGAGCCGTCTGAGCATGGGCCGGGCCGGCCGCGTGCACGGCGGCGACCGGCTGCCGTGGGTGCAGGGTGCCGACAACTTCGCGCCGCTGCGCTCGCTGGCGTGGCAGGTCCACGTCTATGGCGCGGCTGCACCGGAGATCGAGGCCGCGTGTCGCGAGCGGAAATTGGCCCTGCACGTCTTTCCGTGGCGGCCGGAGATCCGGGGAACGGGACTCAGGCGTAACGCGCTGTATCTCGTGCGACCCGACGGCTACGTGGCGCTGGCGGATCCCGATGCTCGCGCGTCGACGCTCGCGCGGTACCTGGCTGAGCGCCTGGCGACGCGCCAGTCGTGAACCGATTCCTTCACGGGCACGCTCCTTCCCAGATGGCAGGCGCACGCCTCAAAAGTTGATCCCGGACTGAAATCCGGCCACGAACGCGTCGGCAATTCGGCCCGTACCGCCCGGCCGGATGATGTACTGGAGGTCGGGCTGGAAGAACACGGCCCCCCCGCGGAGCCGAAACCGATAGGTCAGCTCGAGCGCGGTCTCGTACCGCTGGACTCCGACGGTCGGATCCGACTGCTGCGCGCGCCGCTGGGAGGCTTGCCGGTCAGCGCTGAAGCGTCCGTAGACGACGCCGAAGCCGCCGACGTCCGTCGGCCGTGACGGAAAGAGGCCGCGGAGAAGAACGGCATCTGACTGACCGATTGATCGGGAGAGACGAGCACCGAGCCCGTGATCCCGAAGCCACGGTAGCAAGTGCTGCTGAGGCAGGACGAGCTGGAAGGGCGTGTCGGTCAGGGTGCGTGTGCCGGCCGGCGGTCGCGAGGCGTCGTCGGCATGGACGGCGGCCGCCCAGCCGAGGATCGCCAGAATGACGACGGCGACGCGGCTTCGACCTATGGCCACGTCTCCTCAGCCGGTGTTCCGCAGGCCTGCGGCGATGCCGTTGATCGTGAGCGCGATGACCTCTCGGTGACGTTCCGCCTCGGGACCGTCGGGATCCGGCAGGGCGCGGAGACGGCGGAGCATCTCGACCTGCAGGTAGTTGCAGGATCGCGTCCCGCGTACGCGTGTACTCCGCCTCGATGATGCCGAAGACGCGGGCGGCGAGCGCACGGTCGGGCACCAGGTCCGAATAGAGTGCCGCGATTCCCATGTCGGCCTTGAGCAGCGACATCTCGGCGTTGTCGAGGACCGCGCGGAAGAATGGCCAGTGCGCGTGCATGTCCTGGAGACAGTCCAGCGGCGAACGCGCGAGCCCGGTGCCGAGTCCGTACCACCCGGGCAGGTTGAAGCGGCTCTGCATCCAGGAGAAGACCCACGGGATGGCGCGAACATCCTGGCGCGTGAGCGCGCCGGGCCGGCGCGCGGCCGGGCGCGAGCCGAGCCGCAGCCGGCCGATCTCCTCGACGGGAGTGGCCGCCCGCCAGTACTCGAGGAAGCCCGGCGTCCGCTCGACGAGCGTGTGATAGGCCTCGTGAGCGGCGGCCGCCATCGCATCCATGGCGCCTCGCCACGCCGCCGGGATCGGACGGTCCGCAGTCTCCGCCGAGGCCAGGATGACGGCGCTGACGATCTGCTCCAGGTGGCGATGAGCGAGCGCCGGGTCGGCGTAACGGGACGCGATGGTCTCTCCCTGTTCGGTGAGCCGGAAGCGGCCGCGCAGCGTTCCCGGAGGCTGGGCGCGGATGGCCCGCGCAGCCGGCCCGCCGCCGCGCGCCACGGTGCCGCCGCGCCCGTGGAAGAGCGTGAGAGCGATCCCGTGCTCGTCGCATACGCGCGCGATCGTTTCCTGCGCCCGATAGAGTGCCCAGTTGGCGGCCACGTAGCCGCCATCCTTGTTGCTGTCGGAGTAGCCGATCATGACCATCTGCTCCCCACCGCATCCCGCGATGTGCTCACGGTAGACGCGAAGCGCAAAGAGCTCCGTCAAGATCCGGGGAGCGGCGTCGAGATCCTCGAGGGTCTCGAAGAGCGGCACGATCCTGAGGCCTGATGCACACCCGGCCCACCGCGCCAACAGCAAGACGGCGAGCACGTCGACCGCGCTGCGTGTCATCGAGATCACGAACGGACCGAGCGCCTCGGCACCGTAGACCGCCCTGGCGCGGCCGAGGACGCGGAACAGCCGCCACGTCTCGGCGCTCGCTTCGCCCACGGCGGCGGCCGCCAACTCCGAAGGCTTCGGCGCGCCGGCGGTCAGCAAACGGAGGACGAGAGCCGTCCGCTCGCGCGCGTTCTTCCCGGCAAAGCCCTCCGCAATGGCGAGCGTCTCGAGCATTTCGCCGAGGGCGGCGGTCAAGCGTCCGGCCTCTTCGCGGACGTCCAGGCGCGCGGCGTGCAAACCGAACGTCTCGACCTGCGCGCGCACGGTGCGCAGCCGGTCCCTGGCCAGGATGGGAGGAATGGCCTGGGCGATCAGATCGAGCACCGTGCGGAGCTCGTCGACAGTCACATGCGCCTGGTACGGGCTGTCATCGAGGAGCCGGGTCGTCACGTCTTCCTGTGAGGCCGTCTCGAGATCCGCCGCGATGAGGGCCAGGGCGAGGCGATAGGGCTCGTTGGCGTACCGCGCCTCGAGGTAGGCCACGCGCGCGGGCAAGGGCCGCCGGCCCTCGAGCCACGCGGTGAGCGCCGCCGGCGGCGGGCAGCGACGACCGCTGAGGCTCAGACGACGGGCCAGATCCTGCAGCGACCGCCGATGCCGCTCCACCGCGAGGCCGCGATGGAGACGGAGGGTCTCGGCGGTGACGGCCGCGACCACGGAGGGGTTGCCGTCGCGATCACCGCCGATCCATGAGGCGAGCGTGACGGGGGTGGAGGGCGCCGCGACCTCCGGATAATGCTCGCGCAGCGCCGCTTCGAGCTCGTCAGCGATGCGTGGCAACGCTTCCCAGAAGACGGTGTCGACGAAAAAGAGGCCCGTGCGTACCTCGTCGGTCACCGCGGGGCGGATGGTGCGCGCCCGCTCCGTGAGCCAGAGCGCGGTGACCTCGCTGCGGAGCTCAGCCGTCTCCCGCTCGTGCTCGCGAGGGAGCAGATCCGGATCGTGGAGCCGCCGGAGGCTCTCGGCGATCCGCTGGAGCTTCGAGAGCACGGTCCGACGCTTGGCCTCGGTGGGATGAGCCGTCAGCACCAGCTCGATCCGGAGCGCGGCGACGAGCGCGGCCATCTGCTTGGCCGTGACTCCCCGTGCCTTGAGCTGGGCGATCGTCTCTCTGAGCGACTCGTCGAGCGGCTCAGGGTGCCGGGCCCGCTCGCGCTCGCGCAGGACGCGGATGCGCTGCCCTTCCTCGGCGAGATTCACGAGGTCGAAGTAGACGGCGAAGGCCGAGGCGGTGGCCCGGGCCGCATCCGTGGAGAGCGCGGCCACCTCGGCGGCGAGATCGCGTGGGGCCGTCGGCGCTCCCGAGCGACGAGACTTGGCCAGGCCGCGGATCCGCTCTTCGGCTTCGAAGAGGGCGACCGACTCCCGCGCCCTGAGCACATCGCCGAGCGTCTCACCGAGCAAGTGGATGGTCGTCGAAAGGTCCACGATCGGTCAGGCGATGTCTAGCGCGCCCGACGTTCTCGAGTCAAGCTGAAGACGTCCAACGACGTCGGACCACACACGATCGACTCGCTATATGTAGCTGCATATGAATGCCGCCGCCTCGTGAATCCGACTGGCTTCGGGCGACGTCTCAAGGGGGCAGGAGCGGGCAGACAGTGGCCGACGTCCCAGGAGCCCGGCGTTCCTCTCAAGGAGCCAGACATGGGTAAGCTCGATGGAAAGATCGCACTCGTGACCGGTGGCAACAGCGGTATTGGCCTGGCGACGGCGAAGCAGTTCGTGAACGAAGGCGCCTACGTCTTCATCACGGGGCGCCGTGAGCCGGAGTTGGCTCGGGCGGTACAGGAAATCGGAAGAAATGTCACCGGCGTACGAGGAGACGTGTCGAACCTCGGCGATCTCGATCGGCTGTTCGCCCAGATCAAGCGCGAGAAGGGCAAGCTCGATATCGTGTTCGCCAATGCCGGCAGCGCGAAGTTCGCTCCCCTGGACGGCATTACCGAGGAGCACTACGACGCGCTGTTCGACAGCAACGTGAAAGGCGTGCTTTTCACGGTGCGAAAGGCGCTTCCGCTGCTGCCGGATGGCGCCTCGATCATCCTGAATGCGTCCATCGTCGCCAGTCGAGCGATCGCGCCGGAGTGGAGTGTGTACAGCGCCACCAAAGCCGCCGTGCGTTCGTTCGCGCGGACATGGACGACGGACTTGAAGGATCGACGCATTCGCGTGAACGCGGTGAGCCCGGGCTACACCGATACGCCCCCATGGCATTCCCGCGAAGCCGCCGATGAACACATCAAGACCATTTCCAGCGGTATTCCACTCGGCAGGTTCGGCACGCCGGACGAGATCGCGAAGGCCGTGGTGTTCCTCGCCTCCGACGACAGCAGCTACGTCACGGGAACGGAATTGTTCGTGGATGGCGGCTTCGCCCAGGTGTAAGGCGTTCTCTAACGACCGCTGTCGATGAGCCGCTTGAGCTCGGCAGGCGTCCAGGCCAGCCGCTCCTGGGTCGCACGTGCGCACCAGCTCCGATCGGACTCGCAGGCCCAGAGGAACGCCTCCTTGGCCACGTCGAACCGGCTGGCCCGGGCGTCGACCGTGCCCACCGCATACCGCTGAAGACCGCAGAACGTGCGGTCGTCGGCCCGGCACCGATGCTCGGCGAGCACACGCGCCGCGCGCTCCTCCGCCGGCGTGGGCGGCCCGGAAGGCGCGCGCTCGGCAGACTCGAGGAGCGCGGTGGCGATCACGCCACAGGCCTGGTCATTCCCATTTCGGCAGGGTCGGAGTCGAGCATCGTCGGCGACGAGCCACACGAGGCCGAGCACGAGGGCCGCGGCCAGCCCTCCGAGGGGCACAAGGTCGATCGCTCCGAAAGCGGAGGCGCTGCGTGCGCGGCGCAGGAGAAGAAGGAGCACGACGACACCGGCCGCGGCGAGAGCGAAGCCGAACAGATAGAAGTGGGCGACCAGACGGTCGTCGGGGTGGTCACGCGCTCCGCTCGGGAGGTAGAGCCGGGCGATCATCACGACGATGGCGAGGAGGCCGGCGCCCAGCCCTGCCCTGGCGAGGAGGTGCGCGGTGCGCGCACGGACGCCGAGGCCCGCCCCGATCCCGATGAGCAGGACACCCAGAGCGAGAAACGGAGGCTCGCGCTCGAACGCCGGGACGCCGGCCCACACGTAACGAAGGCAAGCCAAGCCGGCCAGCACGAGGAGCGCGCCAACAAATAGATGCATCGGGACGATTGTCCCTTAGAGTCTTCCTGATGCGGGCCATCCTTGTCGCGCTCGCGCTACCGCTCGCGGCCTGTTCCGGGGCGCCGTCGGAGCCGGGGGTGACCGCAACCCGAGTGCTCGAGATCACGGGTCTCCAGCCAGTGGTGAACGCTGTCGCGCTGAGTCCGAACGGCAGCCTGGTGGTCGTCGGCGACTTCGACGACGACCTGATTGCCCGTGAGGTGCCGTCCGGCGCCGAGCGCTGGAAGGTTCGCGTGCAACCGGGCCGGGAACGGCGTCGCATCGACGGAGTGTTCTTCTCGCCAGACGCATCTCTGGTCGTGACGACGGGGCACGAGGCCCAGACGCTCGAGGTGTGGGACGCTGCGACAGGGCGGTCGGTTGCGGTGCTCGACATCGCGAGGAGCCGAGGGGTTGCCTTCCACCCGTCCGAGCGCGTGTTGGCCGTTGCGGGGGCGGCCACCATCCACGTGGTCGACGTGGACCGCGGCCACGTCGTCCGCACCCTGCCCAACGCGCACGCGGGCGATGCCATCTTCGCGATCGCCTTCTCCGCCGACGGGCAAACGCTGGCGACGGTCTCCGGCGAAGGGTCCCTCAAGCTCTGGAACTGGCCGGCGCTCGTGCTGCGATCCTCGACGACGCTCTCGGGCGGGCTCGAGGCGATGTCGCCGGTCTCGCTCGCGCTGACCCGCCACGGGACACGCGCCGCGTCGAACGGCATTTACGGCCGCGTGCACGTGGTGGACACCGCGAAGGGCCGCGAGGAGCGCGTCTTCGCCAACGTGGCCCAGGCGCCGAACCATGGCATGCACGCCGAGCTGCGCTACTCGCTGGCTTTCACGGATGAAGGCAACTGGCTGTTCGCGCCCGACTCGCACGACCGCGGGCTGCGCATCCTCCACGTGCCGAGCGGCAAGACCTATCCCGTCCTGCAGGGCGAGGGGCCGTTCTACAAAGCGGTAGCGCTCGCCTTGCCCGCGAGCATGGTGGCCTTCTTGCGGCCGGGAGACGATCAGGGCCGCGGGCCCTATGGTCTGGACGTGTGGCGTCTGAACTACCAGGCGGCGCCGCGATGAGCCGCGACGCAGCCTCCGGACCCGCGCCGCGCTTGCTTCAGTCCCGAGCGAGCTTCATGGCGGCGGTCATCCGCCAGACCTCGACGGCATAGCTCAACCTTCCCCCGTTGACCGATGACGTGACCGCCGCGAAGGCCGTCGCGTCGTCGCTGATGGCCACGGTCCCGTAGGCCTTCGGGGCTGAGACCACGATTTGCGACGCCTTGCTCGACACGTCGATGCGTCGCATGCCGAAGCGGTCGCCCAGGGGAGCGATCAGCTCGCCGTCGCGTCCGAATCGCAGCGAGCCCAAGGGCGGGCCGCCGGCCTCGCCGTCTGCGTGGTCGAACAGCTTCTTACCTGTCGCCACGTCCCATACGTAGACCGTGCCTTCGATCGTGACGGCAGCGGCCCGAGTGCCGTCGCCCGAGAGCGCGACCACGACCGCCCAGACCTCCGGAGGCTCGAGGCCACGGGGCAGTGGCCCCGGCCGGCGCGATTGCTTCACGGAGAAGCTGCGCACCGGCGTCGCCGTCACTGCGTCCCGCACCGTGACCTCGCCGTCGTGGCCGGCGGTCACCAGGCGTCGCCCGTCCGCGGACAGGTCGAAAGCCGTCAACACCTCGCGGTGCGGGTTCGGCACGCGCGACACCTCCTGCACCGAGGCGACGTCGACGATCAGGACTTCGCTCTCGCACAGCACGGCGAGGCGCGCCCCCGAGCCGTCGAAGCGAAGCGCAAGACATCGGCCCATGGGCAGCGATGCCGCCTCCACCCACCGATCGTCGAATCGCCAGAGCCGCAGCGCGCCCTCGACATGGCGGCCGAGCGAGGCGAGCACGCGACCGCCGGGAGAAAACGCCAGGTCGATGACCGCCTGCTGGTAATTGCCAAGGGACACCGGTGTCGGCTCCCCGGCCGTGGCCCACACGCGGATCTGCCCTCCGCGTTCGCCCGTGGCCACGAGCCCTGCGTCGGGAGCCAGCGCGAGAGATTCGACGTATCCGCGCGCCGACGAGTTCACGTCGTCGAGCGTCGCGATCCGCGTCGCCACCGGCAATCCCGAGGGCGCATCGTGGCTGCACCCGACCGCCGCCATCCCGCAGACAGCCAGGGCGAAGAGTGTCCGCACGAGAACCATTCTAGGTCGAAGGCAGCTCGCGGCTACAACTGATCGAGCACGCGCGTGACGAAGCGCTGTCGCTCGATCCGGTCGGCGCTCAGCGCCTCGAACTTGAGAATCATCGCCGTTCCGCGCCTGTGCGCGACCACCACGACGGTCCAACCACTGGTGCCCGAAAAGGCGTCGGCGCCGAGCGCGGGCTCCTCCTCGACCTGCATGCGGCGATTGGCGTCCGCCTCTCGCCGTGCCGCGCCGACGTATGCGGGTCCGGCCGGTGGGCCGACGAGCGTGAGGGAGATCGCGCTGGAACCATCGGTACGATGGAGCGCGCAGGTCGAGCCGGGAGTGGACGCTCGGTGCTGCGCCGGCTGCGCCCGAGTCGGACCGCCGAGCAGGCGGTCGACACCGGCCACGCGCAGGATGCTGCACGGGTCGACGGCAGCCGCTGTCGGTGTCGCGCGCGCCGGCACGAGCGTCAGCACCACGAGCTTGTGCCGGGGACCGAAGTCCTCGGGGCGGCGGTCGACTCCGTCGTAGAAGGCCAGGCGTAGCTCGTCGCCTCGTCGCTCCCAGATGATCCAGAGCGGCCGCTCCCCCGGCGGATCGAGCGGGGCGACGTGGAACGCCGGTGGCCCGGCGGTCGCATCAAAGGACAGCGCGGAGCGCAGGCGCTCGCCGTTTGCGTTTTGCATGACGAGCTCGGGTCCGCGGAACGTCCATGTGGCGTTCAGCACCTTGCCATCCGCCCGAAGCGCGCCGTTCACGGTGGCCTGCGCGACGGTCCAAGAACCCTCCAGGGCCGTCACGCTGTTCGCGCGGACCGGAGCCGCGACCGCTGCGAGCGCGAGACCCGCCAGCGCCGCGACGACGCCGTGCCCCCTGACGATGATCATGTCGTGCGCAGCCTCTGATCCGATCCTATCCTCACCGGCCGACATCCAGGAAGTCTCGCCAGCGCTGCGGCGCTTCCCGTTTTCCGAGTACGCGCGTACCCTGGGCTCGGTTCCGCCTGCATCGAGGAACTCGGAATCGGCTTCGTTCCGTATAGCCCGCAAGGCGAACCCGGCCTTGATCGAGGTGCTTCGCACGATCGCAGACCGGAAGAAGGCGACACCCGCCCAGATCGCGCTCGCGTGGCTGCTGGCCCAGAAGCCTTGGATCGTCCCGATTCCGGGAGCCAAGAAGCTGGAGCGCCTGGAGGAGAACATCGGAGGGGCGGCCATCGAGCTGACGTCCGACGATCTCCGTGAGATCGAGAGCGTCGCCTCGAGCATCACGGTGCAAGGCGCTCGCGATCCCGAACGACTGCAGCGAATGACCGGTCTGGAACCGGAAAGAGAGGACAGCCGGATGCTACTGAAAGACAAAATCGCCATCGTTACCGGTGGCGGGGTCGGCATTGGGAAAGCTATCGCCCTGCGTTACGCCAAGGAGGGTGCACATATCGTTGTCGCCGAGATCAACGAGGTCACGGGACAGCAGACCGCGAAGGAGGTCAGCGCGCACGACCGACATGGACTCTTCGTGAAGACAGATATGAGCAGTCTCAGTCATATCGACGCCATGGTCGAGAAAGCTGTCGAAGCGTTTGGTCGCATCGACATCCTGATGAACAATGCCGGCGTCAACAAGCAGCTCAACTTCTTTGAAGTCACCGAGCGAGACTGGGATTGGATTCACTCGATCAATGCGAAAGGGCTGTTTTTCTGCATGCAGGCGGTGGCGCGTGAAATGGCCAAGAACAACTATGGCAAGATCATCAACCTCGCCTCGATCGGCGGCAAAGGTTTTCGCGGCACCTCGAACATCGCGTATGCGGGCTCCAAGGGAGCCGTCATCGCCATGACCCGCATCGCCGCCTCGCAGCTCGCCCCTCACAACATCAATGTGAACGCGATCTGTCCGGGCGCTACACGTTCGGAGATGTATGACACGATCATTCGCCAGATTGTGGATCGCGACAAAATCACTGAAGCGGAAGCTATTGCCCGGATCGACGTGTCGATTCCCCTGCGTCGCTCGAATACCGGGGACGACATCGCCAACATCGCGGCGTTTCTGGCCTCGGAAGAATCACGGAATATCACCGGCCAATCGTTGAACGTCGATGGCGGATTGATGTGGGATTGAGGCCGAGGATTCCGCTCAGGAGCGCCGATGCTTGGCGAGCACGCGGCGATACTCCCCCATCGCCCAGTTGATCGCCTCGTCGGGGTTCATGCCGCGTGCGACCTTGGTGCACATGTCCGGGAACACGAACGTAGCGACGATCTCCTGGACCGGCGTCGTGAACGGTCCCGGGTAACCCGCAAAGCGAACGAAGTCCGGAAAGTCCTGGAGGATTTGGAGCTTGGGATCCGAGCCGATGATCGGCATCGGCTTGCGGTAGGCGTCGCGGAAGAAGGGCATGTTGTAGCCACGACTACCGACCATCGCGTCCTTCCAGTTGTCAGCGACATGCTGGAGGAAGTCTTTGGCAGCGGCCACGTTCTTGGAGAATTTCCAGACTGCATAGGCGTTCGGGTTCGAGATCGACACCCGGAGCCCGGGCGTTCCCTCGAGCGCTAGCCCGACGTGGGTGTTCTGGAAGACCGGGGGATTGGTGTCCTCGGTGGTCCGGTACGCGGAGATCGCGTCGTGAACCCAACAGGCCACGCCCGAGGCGAGATAGCGGTTGTCGGAAGCGTCGTCCCACGAGAACACCTCCGGCGTCATCGCCTCGTCGAACAACGCCTTGATGAACCGCAGCCCTTCCCGCGTCTCCTTCGAGTCGAGAAGGACGTTCTGACCCGACGGGTCGAACTCTTTCGCGCCGTGGCTGAAGAGGATCGTCCGGAGGAAGAGGTTCGCGTCGTTGCACTGTGAGAGCGCGATTCCGCACGGGTGCCCCTTCGGCTTGAGCGTTCGCCCGGCCACCCGCGCGAGCTCCCATGTGGCCGGCGGCTTGAGGCCGTTCTGATCGAAAAGATCCTTGCGCCAGAGCATCGGCGCCAGGATGTAGAAGTCCGGCATCGCGTGCCAGCGGCCTTCGACGCGCGCGATCGGCTCGGCAGAGGGAAGCCAGCCGCCCCATTTCTGGCCGATCTTGTCGACGATGTCAGTCAAATCGACGAGATTCTTGTGATAGAGACCGGTGAGGATGGTGCCCACGAAGTAGATGACGTCGTGACCCGATCCGGCCGCGTACTCCGCGGCGATGCGGGCGGGCAGCTCGAGATGAGGAATACGGTCGACCCGGACCTGGACGCCGTTCTTGGCTCCCCACTCCTTGACGACCTTGTCGAACCATACGTCGTACGCCGGCACGAAGTGACTCCACTGAAGGACACGCAGCACAGTGCCCCGGGTTTGGGCCGGGGCCCGGCGAGCGGCGAGCATGACGCCGAGCCCGGTCGCCCCGGCGACGGCGGACTTCAGGAATCGGCGACGCTCGGTGGTAGAGCCGGCGGTAGGCTGAACTGTGTTGGCCATGGTGATCTCCCGCATCATGAATAGGGTCGGAGATCGATGCCCGCTTGCTGGCATTACCCTACGTCTACACGCCCCGCAGGTCAAACGGGCCTCGGCTCGACGCGGAGGGCGCGACCCGCACCTGACGTGCGCGCGCGACGCCGAGCGTCACGATCGTGGAGTCTGATTCACCATCACCGTGTTGGCTCTTCTCGGGCGGTGAACTGGAGAGTCTCGCATGGACCGGCACGAGCGTCTGTCCTATCACGCTCCCCGCGTAGCGGCTGAACCGGGCCCAGTTCGTGCCGAACTGAAACTCCATGGAAATGCCCGTGCCGACGCCGACTGCGAAATTGATTCCAAAGATCCGGATCCAGAAGCGGGCAGCATCGTTCCAGCGCTCCCCGTCTGGCCGGAGGCCCCGCGCCTTCATGAGGACAATCAGGAGGGCCAAGCCCATGGTGAGCTGGGGGAACAGATAGTGATAGACGACGGTGAACGCGAACTGGAAGCGGTGAACGAAAAGATCACCCATTTCGCTTGCCCCCTCGAGCATACGGGCCCACCGCCCGAACAAGCTCGGCGGCATTCGCTGGGCGCCGCGCGTGCAAGCGATGCTCGGAAGGAAAGAGCCGTCCTTCTAACCCTTTCTGTTCTTTGGCCACAGATCCATCACCTGCCGCAATATTGCGAACTCTCCGAGGTGATAGGAGTTGTGGCGCAGGGCGAGAAACGCACACCGAACGACCGACTGGTTGTTGGCAAACGGGACCGGCGCAAAGATGTCGATGCCGGGATCGGCCAGCAGCCGATCCATCCGCTCGAGGTCCGCTTTGATGGCCGCGATCGTCCGCTTCCATCCGGCGGGGTCGGTCGTCGCATCGGCGGGCGGCCAGTATCCCTCGGGCCACTCGGGCGACACGAGCTTGGGATTCTGGACGTATTCGAGGAGGTCCCTCTGACCGATCCGGATGTGCTCGAGGATGTGCCAGAAACTGTACGAGAGATGAGGAGCCTTGGTGTTGATCTCACCGGCGGGAAAGTCGGCGACGGCCTCGTCTAGACTCATATGCGCCGCTTCCCGCGTGAACACTTCGTGGATCAGGGCCTTCGGATCTCTCTTGGCGGCCGTGCGGCCCATCGTCGTCCTCCTCGAATCACGACGGTCCCGGCTACGAGACAGATCTCTCAGACTGATGCGCTGGGAGCAGGCCCAGCACCGCATGCTAGCCTCCGGCGGCGGGAGGAGAGCACACGCGGTGCCTGGGTTCCTCGCGTCAGGCCGGCTTCCAGAACCCCTGCGATGGGATGCGGAACGCCCGGTTGAAGCGTGACGATGCGTTCTCCCACGCGATGATCATCGTCAGCTCCGCGATAGTGTCGTCGTCGTAGTGCCGTCGCACGCGCGCGAACAGCTCGTCGTCGACGTCGCGGCGTGTGTCCGTGATCGCGTCGGCGTATTCGAGCGCGACCTTCTCCGCGTCGCTGAAGAGCGGGCTCTTCGCATAGTCGTGGAGTAGCGCCTCGAGCTTCTCCGTCGAGATACCGTTCCTGCTGCCGACGGCAGCATTGGCGTCCTGTCAGAACTCGCAGCCGTTCCACCAAGCGACGCGACGGTTGAGCATCGCCCTCAGCGTAACTGGCACGCGCTTCGTCTCTTGTTGGAGGGCGGCCCACATCGCCTGCGCGGCGCGGAAGTACGCCGGATTGCGCGCGTAGAAAAGGTAGGGATAGAGCGGCGCGCCGCGGAGCTTGCGCTGTTCGTCGAGCGTTTCGCGCAGGTCGTCCGGGAGCGTCTCGACGTCGACCGGCGGGATGCGCGTTTTCCCCTCCAGCATGGCTACCTCCCCCACGTCCGGCGATGCGGCGTCCCACCCCAGTCAAGAGTCATTCGCCACGCGCCGCAAGCGGACCAATGTAGACGGCGGCGATCGTACATCCGAAATGGTCGGACGCAGCGATGAACACTTCGACAGTGATCGAAGCGTCTACCGGGGGCCTCGAGCGCCAGGAGCGCTTCGCTTCGTCTCGCTCGGCGGAGACGGGGCTAGCGTTTCATGCGGTCGCCTGGTTCGGGCGCGTCGATGCCGAAGGTCTCCTGGAAGCCCCGCCGTCCCAACCGGGTGACGATGACGGCGTGGCTCCGCCTCATCCTTTCCATCCAGCCGAGATCGAAGTAGCGCTTCGTGAGCGCGGCCCCTAGCGCTCCCGCGATGTGTGGGCGTCGCTCGGTCCAATCGAGGCAGAGGCGGCACGAATGCCGGCGGGTCGAACGTAGTGTGGGAAGCTCGATCCGGAACGCGGTGAAAAAACGCGCGCCCGCCGTGGTGATTTCAGCGGCTTCGTCGTCGAGCACGACGTATTTGCGGGCGACGAAAGAATCGGTGAGATCTACGCTGAGGCGGCCCGCAAGGTGGTCGTAGCAAATTCGGGCCGCACTCAGCGCACGCGCTTGGCGTGATAGGGGGCGGTATCGCGGTCTCTTCGCGAGAGCGACGGCGACGATCCTGTCGATCATGTCCACCACTGTCGGCGACGCTAGCCGAAAATGCCGATGCCGCCCACTGCGGACCACCGAGAGCAGGCCCGCCTCTGTCAGCTTCGCGAGATGGGTGCTGGCGGTTTGAGGCCTGATTTGCGCCGCAAGGGCCAGCTCGCTCGCGGTCAGGGCACGGCCATCGAGAAGCGCCGACACCATCGTGGCTCTCGCAGGGTCTCCGACCAACGCCGCGATCTCGGCGATGATAGGGCCTGTAATCATTTCCCATATCTAACACCGGAATCGGTCGACGAACACTTCGACGGTGATCGAAGCGGCTTACCTGGGTCTACCGCACCTCGCCCCGAACCTGGGTGAAGTCTGGGTAAACGAAAGGGATTAGCAGCGCCCGGTCGAGCCTGTTGTGACGACCAGCGTCTTTCGCCTCACCATGACCCGATGGCCACCCCCGGCGCGGCTGCCTTGGCGCTTCGGTTTGG
The DNA here is from genome assembly GCA_003220615.1 of Candidatus Rokuibacteriota bacterium. Lineage (GTDB taxonomy): Bacteria > Methylomirabilota > Methylomirabilia > Rokubacteriales > CSP1-6 > 40CM-68-15. The sequence continues at coordinate 5,271 of QHTB01000065.1, read as the reverse complement.
CCGGCACATGGGAGGGGATCCTGGCCGCCAGCGTGACGTCACGAAGAATCTGACGTTCCAGGTTCTAGGAGGTGAGGCAGCTCGGCCGAACGTAGCGGACCTTTACCGGCGCGGGGCCAACGCTTCGAGCACGCGCTCGTCTGGCCGGAGCGATCCGTCGGAACTGAGCGGCAGGATGCAGACGTGATCGGCCCCCGCCGCGCGGTGTGCGGCCAGCCGGGCACGGACCGCGTCTTCCGGTCCCCAGGCCACGATGGCGTCGATCAGCCGGTCGCTGCCGCCGTCGGCGAAGTCCTTCGGCCCATAACCCACCGTGGCCAGCATCGTGGCGTAGTGAGGGATGCGTAGGTAGAAGGACATGTAGGCGCGGGCAGCGGCCCGGGCGCGACCGGGATCGCGCTCGAGGAGCAGGGGCTGCGCGGCACAGAGCCACTTCCGCGGACCGATCGCCGCCCGAATCTGCGCGGTCTTCTCCGGCGATGTGAGGTACGTCAGCACGCCGGCGGTCTCGCTGGCAGCCAGCGCGATCATCTTGGGGTGCAACGACCCCAGCACGACCGGTGTCTCCGCGGGCGGCGCCGGCGCCTCATACGGGGCGGTCTTCATGCGGGCCAGGTAGTTCCGCATGAACGTCACGGGCGGCTCGTAGCCTACGCCGCGGCGCGCGTTGCCGGCGGCATTGCTGACGCCGAGGCCGAGGATGAAGCGTCCGGGGAACAGTTCGCTCAGCGCCCGGGCGGCGTTGGCGGCGGCGATCGGCTCCCGGCAGAACGCCACCGCGATGCCGCTACCGATAACGATCCGCTCGGTCTGCGTCAGGAGGTACGTGCCGAGCGAGAGGCTCTCCCGGCCCACGCCCTCCGTGTACCAGAGGACGCCGTAACCGAGGCTCTCGACCTTGCGCGCGAACGGACTGAGCTCGGGTCCGGACAGATTGTCGAGGAATACGAACACACCCGGCGCGCTGAGGTCCATCGTCGTCTCCTTTTGCCGTGGCGCAGCACTGAGACTATGCTGCACCAAGAAACTAGACAATAAGCGCCATCGGGGACGGCTGACCTGCAGTAGGCCGAGCGGCGGCGAGCCTCAATCGAGCCTCCAGGATGATCTCCTAGCAGGAGGAGGCTCGCCCTCGCCGCCAGCAGCCTCCCTTCGGCACGGCACCTGCGGGCTAGCCGGCGTCTAGAGATGGCGTCGGTGGCGGCGCCGCAGAACGCACACCGATGCGCCGACGCGAAGGAATCACAAGAGATGATGCCCCTCGATCACGAGATGATTTTCCGCCGGGCGTGGGAAGATCCGGCGGCGACTCGCTACGAGCTACCTGCGGTCGACGTCAACCAGGCCCTGGCCGACCGCTACGATCTGGGCCGACCGCTCGCGTTCACCAGGACTTTGCTGTGGGACCTCGAGGCCCGCAAAGCCCGCCGCCCCGACCTGTTCATCCCGTACGTCGTGGCGCCCGGCAGCGCAGAGTCGTGGGGTGAGGGCGACGTCTTTGTCCGCCGCTCGATGCAGCGTCTCTGGCTCGAGCCCGACACCTATGGGCTGGTGCTCGAGCAGACTCGGCTCGACCACACGAACCAGATCGTGACGTTCATTGGCGCCGCCGAGGTCCCCGCGCGTGATGGCACCCCGCTGCGGGCCGGCACCGCTCAGCCGCTCTTCCACGTCGAGCACTCGGTGGGCGGCGCCGAGACCCAACCACTGAACCGGTGGCGAATCGTTCACCTTACCCGCGCGCCGGACCGCCGCCTGATTGCCACGTTCGACCGGATTGCCGCCAATCCTTGGCTACCCGAGTTCGTTGAGATCTACATCCGCGACGTCCTCGGCATCACGCTGAGTCGGCTCTAGAAAGCCAAACAGTATTTCGGTCGAGCCTTATCACGACTCAGCGCTACTAAGGCTGAAATCCAGAGTAAACGCGGATCGAGCTTTGCCTTGAGGTGCGGTGGTTTGCGGTCACAACACGGACAGAACGGGCAGCGGCCCCAGCAAAACCCGGCACCCCTCCGAGGACCTCGACGCCGACGGCAAGGCCTGTGTTGACGCTCTCATTTTGTCAGCCGCGATGAGAGTGCGCAGCAAGTTCCGCCCACGGTCTCATGACGGCGCCGGCCCATCGCGACGCTTCCCACGCGCGCCGTTAGCTGGCGCCGAGACGTGGCGCTCAGCCCACTCTCCCAGCGCGCGGACGATCGGCTCCAGCTCAATCCCACGCTCGGTGAGCGAGTACTGGACACGGACCGGAGGGCCGGACACCACGACGCGCAAGACGATGTGCTCGCGTTCGAGCTCGCGGAGTCGCTCGGTCAGCAACCGGTCCGAGAGCCCTGGGATTGTCGACAGCAGCTCGTTGAACCGGAGAGGCCCGCCACACAGCGCTCGGACGATCGCGCCCGTCCACCGGCGGCCGATCAGCTCGACCGCGTGGTGAAAGCGTGGACAGAAGCCCGACAGGTCGCGGCCGTGCGCTCCCGAGCGACGCTGCTTACGAGTTGTAGCCTGGCTACTTGACATAGGTCCCTTCCGTTGATACCATCGCTTCAAGGCTACCATGAGTAAGTAGCCAACTCTACACAAGTCGGAGGACGAACAGATGGACGCTGCATTGCTGATCGCACGGTTGATCATCGGTCTCGGACTGGCTGCCCACGGGATGCAGAAGCTGCTTGGCTGGTTCAGCGGCTACGGCCTCAAGGGCACGGCCGGCTTCTTCGAAAGCATCGGCTTCCGTCCTGGGGTACTTTTCGCTCTCGCGGCAGGACTTGGCGAGGTTGCTGGCGGCCTGCTGACAGCGGCGGGACTGTTCGGCCCGATCGGCCCCAGTCTGATCATCACCGTCATGGTTGTGGCAATCGTCGCCGTGCACCTGCCAAACGGGTTCTTTGCACAGACGAACGGCTACGAGTTGGCGCTTCTCTACGCCGTCCTGGGTTTCGTGCTGGCCATTCTGGGTCCCGGGATGTACTCGCTCGACGGGCTCCTGCGCCTCTCTGGAGTGTGGGACGCGAGCGTGGCTTGGTTCATGGCTGGCGGCGCCGTGGTAGTCGGGCTCGCGAATGTTGCGCTCCGACGGGCAGTGACTCGGCCCGTAGCGACAGCCCAGCGGTAGTTCGAGGCTTACGAGAATGCCGAGGTGGACGAGGGAGGCTCACCATGAACCGCAGGAATGTTCCTGAAGGAGAGCACGCTGTATGAGTGATACCAAGACGATAGACCAGCCCCAGAGCGGGCGGAGACGCGCCTACGAGCGCCTCACGCCTGAGACGGCCGTACTCTTGCTTATCGACCATCAGGCCGGGCTCGTCTCGGGCATTCGAGATCTCGCGCCGGACGAGGTGCGCCACAATGTCGTCGCGTTCGCCCGCGCCGCGCGCGTCCTCGGCGTCCCGGTCATGCTCACATCGACTGCGCCAATGATGTGGGGCCCGACTCTGCCTGAGCTCAGGGAGGCACTGCCGGGGGTGGAGAACATCGAGCGAAGCGTTGTCAACGCATGGGATGAGCCGCGAGTCCGCGATGCCGTCACGCGGACCGGGCGGCGGAAGCTCCTGATCGGCGGGATCACAACGCACGTCTGCTTGGCGTTCCCCGCCATGTCCGCTGCGGCTGATGGATATGACGTTTATGCACTTTTGGACGCCTCGGGCACTTGGAGTGATCTCCTACGAGTAACTGCGATCGATCAAATGAGGCAGGCGGGCGTCACGATAACGTCCGGATCCGCAGCGTTTATCGAGATGCTGCACGACAACGCCAGTCCTATCGCTGGCCAGTTCTACGCGGCGCTTGACCTACCTGCCACCCGCTACATCCTCCAGATCACCCAAGGGGGCAAGTCTGCCTGAACTCGCTGAACAGAAAAACTTGGCAGTTATGTGAGACGTTGAGGCTATCTGTTTCCTTCCGTGTGGTGGTCATGTGATATCTCTAACCAGTATCGGCCTCCCTCTCCGGCCACAGCACCGACAAGATCAGCGCTACGCCGATTCCTATAGACACCTCGATGAATCGATGAAGCGCGATCTGCCACGCCGGACCCGTCCGCGGCACCAACAGCACAATCGCCAGCGCAACGCCCCCGAACCGATACGCCGTGGAATCTGACTGCGTCAGGATGCGAAGCGTTCCGAGAATGAACAGGCTGGTGCCGAACACAAGGGCGTGCGGCCCGAAGTAACTCGCCACTATCGCGCCAACCGCCGCTCCAAGGAATGTCCCGACGAAACGCTGCCACGAAACAGCGAACGCCGCACCCAGCGATGACTGTGTGATCACCATGGTCGTAATTGGCGCCCAGTAGGCTTCCGGGAGCCGGAATAACCGCGCTACGAGGAGCGAAGCGACACAAGCGATCGCCGTCCGCACGGAATGCACCAGAACCCGCCACGCCGTCCCTCGACTCAGTCGCCACATTCACTCACGCGTGGGGGTCCCTGGAGTCCGGCACGAAGGAGTCGGCTGCGCCGAGCACGATCCCACACTTGCTGAACATCCCTTGTTTCTCCCTGTTCGCTGCTCTCGAACTCGCATCTCGCAACGCCAATTAACCCGGCTGCTCCATCACGCACTGATTGGTGGTGGTCGTGCTCCACTCCCCGCCGTTCACGTGGCACTCGAGCTGAATATTGCTGTCAGTTTCCACGAGCACCGGACCGTCGGACAGCGCCGCTGCCGTCGCCGGCACGCGGGCGATCAGGCTCGAAAGCCCGATGAGCAGGGCCGATCCGATCACAGCCATCGCACGTGTGCCACGCATCGCTGTTCCCTTCCTTCGTTGTGACGACCGACGCTCGGGATCGCCGTTGAGCCTCGGCACCGATCGGCCCGAGGCTGGGCGGCCTCGGTGTCAAGCGCGGTCCCCGTCAGGGCCGCGGTGCGGGACCACGTGAGAAAACCACGCCGCGATAGGTCCATGACGACTTCGGCCTAGAGTCGGGGCAGCAGCGTTTCGACGACCGACGCCGGCATGTGGAACTCGACCGCGTGATAGGCGAACCAGCCTCCGCCCAACAGCGCGACGAGCATCGCCGTTTTAATGACCTGGCTCAGCCAGTACCGCGGAGCACGCGGCTCCGCCGACACAACGGGTGCGGTCATCCGCGCCAGCATCTCGCCACGTGCCTGTTGCTGGGCGACGAACATGCGGCGACGTTCCTCGAGTGTGAGCCGGCCCATGTTGCACCTCCTGCGAGCAGCCGTTCGATACGTCATTTCGATGACCGCCCGTAGCACCGCGTTACAGATGGGCGCGACCCGACTTTC
>QHTB01000032.1 GCA_003220615.1 Candidatus Rokuibacteriota bacterium | reverse complement strand
CTCGTACCCCACAGGGGACCCGACACCATGGAAATCATGGAAGCGCTCACTCAGCCCCGCCAGCGACTGGACGATTGGATGCGACAGGGCATGCAGCTCTTCGGAAAGCTCGTCGAGGAAAACGAAGCGCTGCAGCAGCGGGTGAGATCGGCGGAGGCCCATTCCCTGCAGGTCACCGAGATGGTCCACGAGCTCGAGCGCGAGATCACCCGGCTCCGTGGCGAGCTCGACGACTTCAAGATCCAGCGCGGCCAGGTCGTCGAGGCCGTGCAGAGCTGGGTCGGCGAGATGGGGCGCTTGACGAACGAGCTGCTGGCGAGGACGAAGCGCCACTAGCCTCCGAGCGTCGCCGCGCCGAGGCCCCGGGGCACGTTCGGTGGTGTCTGCCAGAAGTCTCCGGCCCGCACGTGATGCTCCACACCGTCCTGGACGCGGATCCACTCGCCATCGCCCCTCGCGCAGGTTCGAGATTCCTCCGAGTTGAAGCGTCGCGCGGACGCGATTAGACTAGGCCCTCTGTTCGACCTGCCCGCCCAAGGATAGGAGAGTCGCGATGCCGTCGTCCACCTTCGGAGCCGCCGACTTCAAGGTCTTCGACGTCAAGGGATTCCAGGCACGGATGCAGGAGATCCGCGGGCGCATTCGTCCCAAGCTGGAGACGCTGGGCGGCCGCCTCGCGCCCGAGCTCCAGCGCACGACTGGAGAGTCCACGTTCGCGCACGTCGCCAGGCACGCGCGGCGGACGGTGAACCCGCCCGACGACACCTGGGTCGCCTTCGCCGGTGACGCGCGCGGCTACAAGAAGCACTGCCACTTCAAATTCGCCGTCTCGCGCTCCGGCGTGCGGTTCCTGTTCGAGGTCGGGCCCGAGCACGCCGACAAGAAGAAGTGGGCCTCGGCCTGGAAGAAGAACGCGCCCAAGCTGGCGCCCGTGCTCCGACGCATGAAGGGCCTGGCCTGGTTCAAGAACGAGCACGACGACGATCCGGCCGCGCCGCTCGGCGATCTCACGGCCGAGCAACTGGCCGAGCTCGCCGACGAGCTGACCCGCACCCGCGACGGCCAGCTCGTGTTCGGGCGCGCCGTGCTGGCGGCGGAAGCCGAGCACTGGACCGAAGCGCAGTACCGCACGGCCGCCCTGGAGACGTTCCGCGCGCTCGCTCCGCTGTATCGATTGCACTAGGAGCCGGCCCGTCTGACGACGTCCGCGGTGATTTTCGACATGGACGGCGTCCTCGTCGACTCGGGCGCGCACCACCGGGCGGCCTGGACGGCGCTGCTCGGCGAGCTGGGCGTCGCGGTGCCGGCCGAGTTCTGGCGGCTGACGATCGGCCGGCCCGCCGACGAGGCGGTGGAACACTTGCTCGGCCGGCCGCTGTCGGCCACCGAGGCGCGGCGGCTCTCGCGGCGCAAGCACGAGCACTACGCGAAGCTCTCGCAGGCCGGCCTGCCCGCCGTCACCGGCGTTCCGGCGTTCGTGAGCGCGCTGGCCACGCTGGGCGTCCCGAAAGCCGTGGCCACCTCGGCGCGGCGCGCGGACGCCACGCGCCTGCTCCGTGAGCTCGGTCTGCTCGCGCAGTTCGCGGTGATCGTGACCGCCGAGGACGTCCGCCGCGGCAAGCCCGCGCCCGACGTGTTCGTCACCGCCGCCGAGCGGCTCGGCGTCCGCCCAGAACGCTGCCTCGTCTTCGAGGATTCTGTGGTCGGCGTCCACGCCGGACGCGCCGCCGGCATGCGCGTGATCGGAGTCACGACGGCCCACACGGCGGCCGAGCTGACGGAAGCCGGCGCCGAGCAGTGCATCACCGACTTCGAGGGATGTCGATGGCCGATGTGAGCGCGCCCACGTTCTGGGAGGACCGCTACGCCGAGCACGCCGACGGCTGGGAGATGGGCGTCCCGCATCCGTCACTCGTCCATCTCCTCGAGACGACGGCGCCGCCGCGGGGACGCGTCGCCGTGCCCGGCTGCGGGCGCGGCCACGACGCGCGGCTGCTGGCCCGCCACGGCTACGACGTCGTCGGATTCGATTTCTCGCCGGCCGCCCTCGAGGCCGCTCGGGCCCTGGCCAAGCGCGACGGCGTCGACGTGACCTTCGAGCAGCGCGATGTGTTCACGCTCGGCCGCGACCAGGTCAACGCGTTCGACGGGCTGTGGGAGTACACGTGCTACTGCGCGATCGATCCGCGCCGGCGCCGGGAGTACGTGGACACGGTCGCGACGATCCTGAAGCCGGGCGGCTGGCTCCTGGCCTGCTTCTTTCCGGTCCGCCGCGGTGGCGCCGGCCCGCCGTTCCCGGTGGCGAAGGCCGAGGTGCGTCGCCTCCTCGCGCCGCGCTTCCGCATCGAGTGGGCGTTGCCGCCGCCGCGCCCGGTCGTGCGCCGGGCGGGCCAGGAGTGGATGGTTCTGGCCCGGAAGACGTGCTAACGTGAGCGCCACTTTCCGCCCAGGAGGCCTCTCGGCATGACATCGTTGCGCGTGCTGCTGGCGCTGGTCCTCGTTGCTCTCGTCGCCACCGCCACCTCGCTGCGCCAGCCGGCGGACGCTCAGGGCCAGACGATCAAGATCGGCGTGCTCTTCGATCACACCGGGCCGTTCTCGGCGGCCGGATCGCTCAACTGCTACCGCGGCGCCAAGATGATCATCGACTACATCAACGAGAAGGGCGGCGTCCTCGGCAAGTACAAGATCGTGCAGGTGGACGGCGACAGTCAGTCGAAGGCCGAGGCTGCCATCAACGAGGCCGAGCGGCTGCTCAACGTCGAGAAGGTCGACATCCTGGCCGGCGTGTACTCGAGCGCCCACGCGGTCCCGCTCGCCGAGAAGGTGGACAAGCAGCAGAAGTTCCTGTGGATCACGACGGCGATTGCCGATGCCGTCCTGAAGGATCGCAACCTGCAGTACACCTTCCGGCCCCAGCCCAACGGCAGCCTCTTCGGCGAATCGACCGTGCAGTACGTCGCGGCCAATGCGCAGAGCAAGCTCAAGAAGGGAATCAAGGACGTGCGCGCCGCTATCATCTACGAGGACGGCCCGTACGGCGCCGGCGTCGCCGCCTCCAACGAGTCGGAAGCGCGGAAGCAGGGCATGAACGTCGTGCTCAAGGAAGGCTTCTCGGCGCAGGCGCCCGACCTCTCGTCGCTGGTGACGAAGCTGCGCGCCGCTCGCCCCGACGTGATCTTCCACACCGGCTACAACCCCGACATCGCGCTCTTCCTCCGCCAGGCGAAGGAGCAGGGGCTGAGGATGAAGATCTACGTCGGTCACGGGGCCGGTCACAGCCAGCTCGCCAAACTGCGAGAGGCCTTCGGCAACGACGTGGAGGGCTTCCACACGACCGATCCGCCCGCGTCGCAGCTCATCGACCGGAAGAAGCTCAAGCCTGGCCTGGCCGAGCTGACCCAGGAGATGCTCAAGCGCTACAAGGCGTTCGAGCCGACCATTCCCCCCGGGCAGATCGCGCCGCACGTCTCGATGGGCTTCAACAACATCTGGATCCTCCTGAACGACGTGGTGCCCCGCGCCATCCAGAAGCACGGCGGCTTCGGGCCGGAAGCGCTCGCCGCGGCCGCGCGCGAGACGGACATCCCCGAGGGCGGGACGATGCAAGGGTACGGCGTCAAGTTCCACCCGGCGGGACACCCGATGGCGGGCCAGAACATGCGCGCCTTCGCCGCCGTCTTCCAGGTCGTGGACGGCGAGTTCAAGCACGTGTATCCGCCGGTGATCGCGAGCCTGACCAATCCCCCGGTGCTGCTGCCGACGTCCTCGCCGTTTCTGTCACGCTGACGGGGGGCGCGCGCCCCCGTCACGGCTCCCCTCCCCTGCTCACGGTCAACGAGCTCACCAAGAAGTTCGGAGGCTTCACGGCTCTGAACTCCGTGTCCTTCGACGTCAGGGAGGGCGAGATCCTCGGTCTCATCGGCCCCAACGGCTCGGGGAAGACCACCTGCTTCAACTGCATCTCGGGCGCGTTGACGCCGACGGCCGGCAGCATCCGCTTCGATGACGTCGAGATGCGCGGCCTCACGCCGGACGCGGTCTGTCACCGCGGGATCGCGCGAACGTTCCAGATCCCGCGGCCTTTTCGCAAGCTCTCGATCGTCGACAACGTCGCCGTCGCCGCCCACTACGGCGGCCGCACCGCCGAGGCGAGCGCGCGAGCCCGCGCACGTGACGTGCTGGCGCTCGTGGGATTGTCGGCCGAAGCCGACGCCGCGCCCACGCTGCTCGGCGCCGGCGGGCTGAAGAAGCTCGAGCTGGCCCGCGCGCTGGCCACCGCACCGCGGCTGCTCCTGGCCGACGAGAGCCTCGGAGGCCTCGATCCAACGGAGATGGCGAGCGCCGCCGACATGCTGCGCCGCGTCCGCGGCGAGCTCGGCGTCACGATCGTCTGGGTCGAGCACATCATGGCCACGCTCATGCGCGTGGTGGATCGCGTCGTCGTGCTCGATCACGGCGAAAAGATCGCCGAGGGGCCGCCGCGCGAGGTCGCCAACGATCCGCGCGTCGTCGAGGCGTACCTCGGC
>QHTB01000031.1 GCA_003220615.1 Candidatus Rokuibacteriota bacterium | reverse complement strand
CAGTAATACGTGTCCGCTTGCGCGGGTCGGTAGGCGCCGTAGGACGTACCGAACTCGGTGTCGAGGACCTCGTACTTCGGTGCCCGGTCGGCAACGAGGTAGTAATCGAAGCTGCCCGGCGTCGTGTCCTCGGGGCGGACGGTCCCGAGGTGCAGGAAGCCCAGGTGGCTCGTGTCGATGTCGCCCTCTAGGGCCTGGACCCAGTTGCACTCGCGCAGCACCTTGGTGACGACGCACTCGCCGTTCGGCAGCATGTTCGGCTCGATGTCCGGCAACGCGGGCGGCATCGGCCGCGGCCCCAGGTAGGTCCAGACGATGCCGTTGCGCTCGACGCACGGGTACGTTGTCGCCTGGATCTTCGACCGAAAGCTGTTCTCAGACGGTTCGTTCGGCATGTCGACACAGACGCCCTCGCAGTCGAACTTCCAACCGTGGTACACGCAGCGAAGGCCTTCCTGCTCGTTTCGACCGAAGAAGAGGGAGGCGCCGCGGTGCGGACACGCGTTCTGGATCAATCCCACCTTCCCCGACGTGACGCGAAATCCGATCAGGTTCTCGCCGAGCAGGCGGACTCGGACGGGCGGACAGTCCGGCCCCGGCAGCTCACTGGAAGTGAAAACGGGAATCCAGTACTGCCGGATGAGGTTTCCCATCGGCGTGCCTGGTCCCACGCGACAGAGCAGCTCGTTGTCTTCGCTGGAGAGCATCGTACCCCTCCCCTCCGACGACCTCAGCGAAACGCCGGCATGACCTCGCGGGCAAAGAGCTCCATCGAGCGCAGCACGCGCGCGTGCTCGACGTCACCGAACCAGAAGCTGCAGTTGAAGTGCGTGATGCCCACCAGGTCGCGGATGCGCTGGATCTGGCGGATGCAGGTGTCCGGTGTGCCGATGACGAGGAAGCGATCGAGGAGGTCGTCGACGTCGGGCTCGGTCGGCGCCGGCACCGGGACCGCGTGGCCCTTCTCGACGCGCTCGTAGTGGTTGCGCAGGCTGAGCGTGACGCGCATGTTCCAGCGCGCCTGCTCGGCGGCGGCCCGCGCATCGGCGACGCTGTCCGCGACGTAGACCGCGCGCTGGACGCCGATCTGCAGCGGGTGCGGTGGCGTGACCTCGGCGACGGCCTTGTCGAAGAGCCGGCGGAACTCGGCCAGGCGCTCGATCGAGACGCCGAACCCACCGGTGAGCACGTTGAACCCGCGGCGCACGGCCGCCTCCAGCGAATCCGGGCTCTGCGCCGTGATCCAGATCGGCGGATGCGGTTTCTGGAGCGGCTGAGGGAACACCGTCGTCTCGGGGATCTTGAAGAGCTTGCCGTCGTAGCTGAAGGCCCCGCCCTCGAACGATTTCATGATGATGTCGACGGCCTCGTCCCAGCGCTGGCGCCCGCTCTCGAGCTCGAGGCCGAACCGCTCGAACTCGTAGTGCTGGTAGCCGCGGCCGAGGCCGACGTCGAGGCGCCCGCCGCTCAGCAGGTCGAGCGTGGCAATCTCCTCGGCGACCACCAGTGGATGGTGGAGCGGCACGACGATGACGGCCGTGCCCACCCGCAGCCGGGTCGTCTTCGCCGCGATGTACGTCGCGAGCTGGGCGGGGCGTGACAGGTACCCGTACGTCGAGAAGTGATGCTCGGCCAGCCAGACGTTGCGGAACCCCAGCGCCTCGGCGGCCTGGGCCACCTCGACTCCGCGCGAGTAGATCTCCTGGGAGGTGCGGGCCGACGGCGACTGCATGAGCAGGAACGTCCCGAAGTCCATTGGCTCTCCTTGTCGAGGCAGCGATCATAGCGCGGATCGGCGCGCCCCCGCGCCGGGCTCGCGATAGCGTCCCCCGGTTCGTGGAGCTACAATCTGGCCCTCGAACGTCAACCGGTCGTGGCCCACGTAAGGCAAGGGAGGTCGAAGACATGGCTGTTCGCATAGGGGACGAGGCACCGGACTTCACCGCGGAGACGACGGAAGGCAAGATCCGCTTCCACGAATGGATCGGCGACAAGTGGGCGATCCTGTTCTCGCATCCGAAGGACTTCACGCCGGTCTGCACCACCGAGCTCGGCTACATGGCCGGACTCAAACCCGAGTTCGACAAGCGCAACACGAAGATCCTCGGGCTGTCCGTCGATCCGGTCGGTGATCACGAGCGCTGGGTCAAGGACATCAAGGAGACCCAGGGGCACGCCGTGAACTATCCGATCATCGGTGACTCCGAGCTGACGGTCGCGAAGGCGTACGACATGATCCATCCGAATGCCGTCGGCGGGAAGCGCACCGCCGCGGACAATGCGACGGTCCGCTCGGTGTTCGTCATCGGTCCCGACAAGAAGGTCAAGGCGATGCTCATTTATCCGATGAGCACGGGCCGCAACTTCGACGAAGTGCTGCGCCTGCTCGACTCCTGCCAGCTCACGTCGAAGCACACGGTCGCCACCCCCGTGAACTGGAAGCCGGGGCAGGACGTCATCATTCCGACGTCGGTGTCCGACGAGGACGCCAAGAAGAAGTACCCGCAGGGGTTCAAGACGCTGAAGCCGTACCTGCGCACGGTGGCGCAGCCGAAGTAGACCGCGCGTCGTCGATCGGTGTGAGGGCGCCCCGCGGCGCCCTCTCGTCCGAGTAGAATCCGTCTTCCGAACGTCATGGCTCCTGTTCCCGCGCGCCGCTCGACCCTTCAGGGCGTTGGACAACCGGTGCTCCGCAAGGAGGACGAGCGCCTCGTCACGGGCGCCGGGTGCTACAGCGACGATTTCGTTCTCCCCGGCCAGGCGCACGCCGCCTTCGTGCGGTCGCCGCACGCCCATGCGAGCATCCAGAAGATCGACGTCGCCGACGCGTCGGCGATGCCCGGCGTGATCGCGGTTCTCACCGGACACGACGCCGTCGCCGACGGCTTGCAGCCGATTCCCCACCGGCCGGTCCCGTCGAACCCTCACGAAGTCCCGCTGAGGAGCCGCGACGGCTCGGCGTTCTTCATCGCCCCGCATCCACCGTTGCCGGCCGACCGCGCGCGCTTCGTTGGCGAGGCGGTGGCAATGGTCATCGCGGAGACCCCGGCGATCGCCCGTGATGCGGCCGAGCGCGTCGTGGTCGCCTACGATCCCCTGCCCGCGGTGACGGGAACGCTCGCGGCTCCCGCGGCCAGTGCACCGCTGGTCTGGGACGACGCCAGCTCCAACGTCTGCGTCGACTCCATCGCCGGCGATGCGGCGGCGGTCGATGCGGCGTTCGCGCGCGCTGCGCACGTGGTGAGGCTCGACACTCAGGTGAACCGTGTGACCGGGGCGCCCATGGAACCGCGAGCGGCGCTCGGAGCATGGGACACCGCCACCGGGCGCTTCACCGTGTATGCCGGGTCAGGAGGATCGTGGCGGATCCGGAGCGACGTGGCCGGCGTGCTCGGCGTGCCGGAGGCGTCGATTCGCGTCGTGGCGCGCGACGTCGGCGGCAACTACGGCACCCGGAACAGCTGCTATCCGGAGCACGCGCTGGTCGCGTGGGCCGCCCGACGCCTGGGCCGCCCCGTGAAGTGGACCGGCGACCGGCGCGAGATGCTGCTCACCGACTACCAGAGTCGCGACCTGGTGTCGCAGATGGAGCTGGCGCTCGACGCCGAGGGCAACTTCCTCGCCGTGCGCGGGACCAACACCAGCAACGTCGGAGCCCACGCCGTGTCCTTCATCCCCCTCGCCAAGGGTGTCGCGGTCTCGACCAGCGTCTACCACGTACCGCTCTCCTCCATGCGAGGGCGCGCGGTGCTGAGCCACACCGCGCCGACGACGCCGTATCGCGCGGCGGGCCGGCCGGAGGTCATGTTCGTGATCGAGCGGCTGATCGACATCGCGGCGCGCCGGCACGGCTTCGATCGCGTGGCGTTGCGGCGGCGCAACCTCGTGCCGCGTGACGCGATGCCATATCGCAACCCGCTCGGCCTCGTCTACGACAGCGGTGACTACGCGGCCGCCCAGGATCGCGTGGTCGCTCGGGCCGACTGGGACGGGTTCGAGAAGCGCCGCCTCGCGGCGCGCCACCGTGGCCGGTACCGCGGCATCGGCCTCGCCAACTACATCGAGCTCAACACCGGCGTGCCGCGCGAGCGCGCCGAGATCACGGTGCGTCCCGACGGCCGCGTCGACGTCGTGCTCGGCACGCTGTCGGCCGGCCAGGGTCACGAGACGAGCTTCGCCCAGCTGGTCGTCGAATGGCTCGGTGTCGGCCTCGAGCAGGTCCGGCTGATCACCGGCGATACCGACCTCGCTCCCGTCGGCGGCGGCTCCCACTCCGGCCGCTCGATGCGGCTCGGCGCCGTCGTGATGTCGAAGGCCACCGAGCAGATCGTCGAGAAAGGCCGGCGCCTCACGGCGTGGCTGCTCGAGGCGGCCGAGGCCGACGTCGAGCTTTCCGAGCGGCGTTTTCGCGTGAAGGGCACCGATCGCTCGATCGACCTGTTCGAGGCTGCGGCCGCTGCGCTACGACCCGATGCGCCGGCTGAGCTGCGGGGGCCGCTGGCCGGGATCGGCGACGAGACCATGAGCGTGCCCTCCTATCCGTACGGCTGCGCTGTGTGCGAGGTCGAGGTCGACGCGGAGACCGGCGTCGTCGAGATCGTGCGCTACACGACGGTGGACGACGTCGGCCGCGCCGTGAACCCGCTGATCCTCCACGGCCAGACGCACGGCGGCATCGCCGCCGGCGTCGGCCAGGCGCTGTGGGAGCAGTGCGCGTACGACACCGCGGGCCAGCTCCAGTCGGCCACGTTCATGGACTACGTGATCCCGCGGGCCGACGCGCTGCCGTCGTTCGCAACCGAGATCAGCGAGGTCCCGTCCACCTCGAATCCGCTCGGCCTCCGCGGCGGAGGCGAGGGTGGCACGACGCCTGCGCTCGGCGCTGTGATCAACGCCATCGTCGACGCGCTGGCCGATTTCGGTGTGGAGCACGTGGAGATGCCGGCGACTCCGGAGCGGGTGTGGCGCGCGATGAGGAACGGCTAGGAACGCGAGGACTGAGCCGCGAGCAACTTCTGAAGCCGACCCGACAGCTCATGGACGAGGACGGGCTTGGCCAGGACGTCGTCGACGCCAGCGTCGGCGGGCCGTTGAAGCTCGGCATGGCAAGGTCGGTCAGGACGATGTCCACGGCGTTGCGCCCGAACTGGGTCAGGGCGCTGGCCCCGCTGCGCGCAGTGATCACCGTGAAGTCCTTCGACAGGACCTCCTCGAGCATGGCCAGGAGCTGCGGATCGTCGTCGGCAATCAGGACGGTCGGCTTCATACGCCGTTCTTCTGGTGCTGCTCACACAACTCACGGACCTGGAACGGCTTGGCCAGGAACGTCGCACCCGTCGCTTCGGCGAAGCGCCGGACGTGCTCGGTGCGCCCCGACATCAGCACGAAGCGGGACACCACCTCCGGCCGGAGATCGACGACGCGGCGGTAGAGCCTGAGGCCATCGATACCCGGCAGGACGACGTCACAGAGGATGGCGTCGTACGTCCAGGCCGAGAGCTTCTGCCAGGCCTCCGTGCCGGTGCGAGCGACGTCCACTTCATGCCCTTCGGCCGTGAGGATGTCGTTCACCAGGGCGGACATCGTCTCGCTGTCGTCGGCAACCAAGATTCGCATCCGGGCGGCCTCCTTTCCGAGCGTGGCTCCCCCCGGGGTATCGGCAGGGGGCCCGGCCTTCCGGAGGGAGGCTCCCCCGTCAGGACCAGGTGCGCCATTCCTCGACGAGGGCCGTGATCACCCGGACCGGAACCGGCTTCTCGACGATGCGAAGAGGTTGCCCGGGCAGGAGCGCCTTGATTTCCGACGAGGGCCGGCCCGAGATGAAGACCAGGCGCCGCAACAGGTCGGGGCGCTTCTCGGCCAGCCTGCCGTAGAAGGCCACGCCGTCCAGCCCGGGCATGGTGATGTCGCAGATCATGACGTCGTAGGTGTCGCTCTCAAGCTTCGCCAGCGCCGTGCTGGCGTCGCCGGCGGTGGCCACGTCGCAGCCCTCGAGCACCAGGCAGTCTTCGAAGTACGAGGCGACGGCCGGATCGTCGTCGACGACGAGAACGCGCAAGGCTTTGTCGGTCACGTGTTCGGTTATCGGCAGGACGCTCGGCGGACAGGAGGGCACGGCGGGCGCGGGCGCGCCGGCCAGGCTCAGGCGACCCAGTCGGCGATGAAGACGTTCAAGTCACGCGGGGACGCCGCACCCCGGCTCGACGAGAAGACGAGCCGGCGTCCATCGGGCGAGAACATGGGAAACGAGGCGAACGTCTCCGCGTACGTGATCCGCTCGAGACCCGAGCCGTCCACGTTGACGAGGTACAGCGCGAAGGACCGCCCGCCCGGGTCGTGCAGGTTCGACGCGAACACGATGTGCTGGCCGTTCGGGTGCAGGAACGGCGCGAAGTTCGCGGCGCCGTTGCGCGTGACCTGACGCAGCCCGGTGCCGTCGGCGCGCATCACGTATAACTCGAGCGCGCGCGGCCGCACGAGCGAGCGGGCCAGCAGCGCGCGGTACTCGTCGATGTCCTCGCGCGTCTTGGGCCGGTGAGCGCGAAACACGATCATCCGGCCGTCCCACGAGTAGAACGCCCCGCCGTCGTAGCCTGGCTCGTCGGTGAGGCGACGGACGTTGCGCCCGTCAGCGTCCATCGTGTAGAGGTCGAGGTCGCCCTGACGGAGCGAGGTGAAGACGATGCGTCCGTCCGGCCCGATTGCGCCCTCGGCGTCGTACCCATCGTTGTCGGTGAGCCGCGTGAGATGGCCGCCGTCGGCGTCGGCGGCGAAGATGTCGTACGTGGGATAGATCGGCCACACGTAGCCGCGCGAGCGATCGGGCGGCGCTGGGCACGCGTCACCACCCAGATGGGTCGAGGCGTAGATCAGCTTTCGCCCATCGGGCGTGAAGAAGGCGCACGTCGTGCGGCCGCGGCCCGTCGACACCAGTCGCGCCTCGCTGCCATCGTCGCGCATGGTGAAGATCTGATCGCAGCCGAAGGGCGGACGCGTCGACTGGAAGACCAGCCGCGTGCCCGCGCGGTCGAAGTACGCCTCGGCGTTCTGGCCGCCGAAGGTGAGCTGGCGCAGGTTCGTCAGATGACGCTCGCGCTGATCGATCGCCGGCGCGCCCTGTGCGGACGCTCTCCGAACCCGTACGACGTCGCGCAATGCCGCGCACGCCCCGACCAGCCCGAGCTTGAGGATGCTGCGGCGATCGAGCGCCCAGGCGAGGCTCATGATTTCGATTCTAGCCCTGCCCTGCCGCGTTCCTTCGTGGTTTAATCGCCGGCATGCCGGA
Source organism: Candidatus Rokuibacteriota bacterium (assembly GCA_003220615.1). GTDB lineage: Bacteria > Methylomirabilota > Methylomirabilia > Rokubacteriales > CSP1-6 > 40CM-68-15. The sequence goes on along the minus strand of QHTB01000031.1, from coordinate 2,123 downwards.
TCCGACGTCCGTCGACCTCATCGTCAGCGGCGGCTCGATCATCACCATGGATGCCGCGCGACGCATCATCCGAGACGGCGCCCTGGCCATCACGGGTGATCGCATCGTCGCCGTCGGCAAGCGCGCCGACGTCCAGCGCTCGCATCGCGCGGCCCGCACGCTCGACGCCAGCCGGTCCGTCATCGTCCCCGGCTTCGTGAACTCCCACATCCACTTCTATCACCACATGCATCGCGGGATGGCGCCGGACACGTTCGACGGCAACCAGTGGTCCAATTTCGTCCACGCGCGCGTGGCGCCCGTCCTCACCGTCGAGGACGAGATCTGGGCGGCCTATCTCGTCCTCATCGAGCTGATGAAGAGCGGCAGCACCACCTACCTGGCGGCCGGCTCCTACAATCCGGGGCCGGTGCTGGAGGCGATCCCCAGGGTCGGGCTGCGCGGCTTCGAGAGCCGCCGCACGTTCGACCACGTCCACCTCGGCCACACCTCGCTCGCCGAGTCGACCGAGACGTGCGTGAGGGAGAACGCCCTCGTGATGGAGAAGTACGCGGGCGGTTTCGCCAACAACCTGGTGCGCCCGTGCGTGAACATCGTCGGCCTGGGCCGGGTCAGCGACGCGCTGATCGTGAAGTCGAAAGAGCTAGCCGACAAGTACGGCGCGATCCTCAACATGCACCAGTGCGCGTTTCCCGAAGAGGTGGAGAGCATCCGGCAACGCACGGGGCGCACGCCGATCAAGCAGCTCGAGCACCTCGGCGCGCTGGGACCGAACGTCGTGCTCGTCCACATGCTGCACGTCACCGACGAGGAGATCGAGATCCTGGCCCGCACGCGGACCCAGGTCGTGCACAACCCTGGGACGGCGCTGAAGATCGTCTACGGGCTCTCCAAGGGTGGCAAGTTCCCCGAGATGCTGAAGGCGGGTGTGAACGTCGCGCTCGGCACCGACGCCGGGGACTGCGCCAACTTCATGGACATGGTCCGCGCCATGTACCTGGCCGCGCTGCTGTTCAAGGACATCCGCTTCGACCCCGGCGTGATGGGCGCCGAGACGGCGCTCGAGATGGCGACCATCAACGGCGCGAAGGCGCTCGGGATGGCCGACGAGATCGGCTCGCTCGAGCCCGGCAAGAAGGCGGACGTCGTGCTCTTCGACGCCGACACGCCGGAATGGCAGCCCCTCTATTGCGAGCCGTACAACCTCGTGTACTCGGCGTCGGGCGGCAGCGTCGACACCGTCATCGTCGACGGCAAGATCGTGATGGAGCACCGCGAGGTGAAGACGATCGACGAGCGCGAGGTGATCGCGCGGATTCGCGAGCTCAGTCGCGGCGTCGAAGCTCGCAGCGGCGTCAAGCCCCCCACACGCTGGCCGATTAGCTAGGCTGAACCCTCGGGCAGCAGGCGGGCCGCCTCCGGAGACCACGAGACGACGACCTCGGCGCCGGGCGCGAGTGCGGCGGGCGCCGCCGAATCGTTCTGACGGTACGCGATCAGCCGCTCCCCCGTCGACGCGCGTAGATGGACGTGAACGGCCGTCCCGACGTAGACGACGGCTTCCACTCGCGCCGGCAGCGCCGTCCCGCGCGACATCGCCGTCGCTCCCACCACGAGCTTCTCAGGACGCACCGCTACCACCACCTTCACTCCCTCGGCCGGCGCGTTCTGCCCACTGGCGCCGACCGCGACGAGCGCGCCGCCGTCGGTCCGGATCGTGACGGCACCCATCCCCCGCTCGATCACTTTGCCCTCGAGGAAGTTGCAGACGCCGATGAACTCGGCGACGAAGCGCGTGCGGGGCGTCTCGTAGATCTCGTGGGGCGCTCCGACCTGCTGGATCCGGCCCTGGTGCATCACCGCGATCCGGTCGGACAGCGTGAGCGCCTCCTCCTGATCGTGCGTCACGAAGATCGCGGTGATGCCGACCTGGCGCTGGAGCGACTTCAATTCGACCTGCATCGCCTCGCGCAGCTTCTTGTCGAGCGCGCCCAGCGGCTCGTCGAGCAGCAGCACCGCGGGCTCGACGAGGAGACAGCGGGCCAGCGCCACCCGCTGCTGCTGTCCGCCCGAGAGCTGGCGCGGATAGCGGTCGCCCAGGCCGGTGAGCCGGACCATCTCGA
>QHTB01000064.1:736-17600 GCA_003220615.1 Candidatus Rokuibacteriota bacterium | reverse complement strand
TCTCAACGGCGCCGCTCGCCGCCCGCCGCGCGGCGGCGGCCAGCGACCGTCTCGTCGTCGCCGTCGGCCAGTGGGGAACCGAGACGCCGTTTGCCTGGCGGTCCGTTCAGGCAGAGAAGCCGCTGTGGGACTGCGTCTACGATCCGCTCATCGTGCGGGATCCCCGGACCTTCGAGTACCGCCCGGGGCTGGCCACGGAATGGAAGCCCTCGAGCGAGATGCGGACCTGGACGTTCAAGCTCCGCTCGGGTGTGAAGTTCCACGAGGGCTGGGGCGAGCTGACGGCCGAGGACGTCAAGTGGACCGTCGAGCAGAGCTTCAAGCCCGACGCGCTGGGAGGCTCGGCCTACTACTTCCGCAACAACCTCGAGCGGATCGAGACGCCCGACAAGCTGACCGTCGTGATGCACTTCAAGAGTCGCCAGTGGATCGTGCCGTCGCTCTTCACACAGTACGTCGGCTACCAGAACGTGACGTCCAGGAAGTACATGGAGACGGTCGGCGATCAGAAGGCGGCGATGCACCCGATCGGCACCGGGCCCTATCGCCACGTCGAGGGCAAGCAGGGCGACTTCCACCGCTTGGAGGCGGTGCCCGGCCACTGGCGCAAGACGCCCGGGTTCCGCGAGCTGGTGATCCGCCGGATCCCGGAGCCGGCGACGCGTCTGGCCGGGCTGCGCGCCGGGGAAATCGACATCGCCCAGGTCTTCGGTGACTATCTCGAGCAGGCGCAGAAAGCCGGGCTGCGCATCCACGAGACGCCGAACGCCGCGCAGTACTGGGTGATCCTGACGGGCCAGACGACGCCCGATCGCGAGGACTACTGCCCGGCGTGCCCGTGGGCCGGCGAGCCCGGGAACGCCAGGAGTCTGGACAACGCGCGCAAGGTCAGGCTCGCGCTCAACCTGGCCGTGGACAAGAAAGCGATCATGAAGGGCCTGTGGAAGGGCCGCGGCAGCGAGATTCCCTATTCGTACTATTACTATCCGTTCAACCGCGGCTACAGCAGCGACTGGAAGCTCCCGCCCTACGACCCCGAGCGCGCGAAGAAGCTGCTCGCCGAGGCCGGCCACGGCGGCGGCTTCGACGTGCGCGTGAACCCCTATGTCCAGCTCGTCGCTCAGGACGGCCCCGACGTGATGGAAGCCGTCGCGCTCGACTGGGAGAAGGTCGGCCTCAAGGTCAAGCGCGTGCCCGAGGCCACCAGCAGCTTCGGCCCGAAGATGCGACTGCGGAAATCCAACAAGACCTTTTCCGTGTACGGCTCGCCGCCGTACGACGAGCCGGTCGCCGGCTGGGAGCGGGTGATCCACTCCAAGGCCGCGTTCAACCTGCTCCTCGACGGCACCTACGACGAGGACATCGACGTCGCGATGCGGGAGCTCGACCCCGACAAGCGCGCCAGGCTCACGCACGACCTCGGCCAGAAGCTCTACGACGGCTATCACGGCGTGATGCTGGGCATGAAGTCGATCACGTGGGCGGTGAGCCGGAAGGTCGGCGCCTGGACGACCCTCGCCTACGTCCCGGCGGAGACCAACTACGAATCCGTGACGCCGAATCCGTGACACCCGCGGGCTAGCGTCGCCGTGCAGCGCTACATCGTCGGCCGCATCGTCCAGTCCATCGTCTCGATGGTGGTCGTCTCCATCGTGGTCTTCGCGCTGGTGCGCCTCTCCGGCGACCCGATCCAGATCATGGCGCCACCGGAGGCCTCACAGGCCGACATCGCGGCCATGCGCGCCTACCTCGGGCTCGATCGACCGTGGGCGGTGCAGTACGGGCGGTTCATCACGCGGGCGCTGCAGGGTGATTTCGGCCAGTCGGTCCGCTTCCGCCGCCCCGCCCTCGATATGGTGCTCGAGCGCTATGGCGCCACGCTCGAGCTGGGCGGGCTGGCCGTGGTCATCGTCATCGCCATCGCTCTGCCCGTGGGCGTGTACGCAGCCGTGCGGCGCGGACGCAAGCTCGACTATGCCGCCCGCGCGTTCGCCGCGCTCGGCCAGGCGGTGCCGCCGTTCTGGCTGGGACTCCTGCTCGTGCTGGTCTTCGGAGTGATCCTGCACTGGCTGCCGACGTCGGGCCGCGGCACGCCGCTCCACATCATCCTGCCCGGGATCACGCTGGGCTGGTTCGCCGTGGCCGGGCTCATGCGACTCACCCGGTCGGCCATGCTCGACGTCCTCGGCACCGAGTACGTCAAGCTCGCCCGCATCAAGGGCTTGCCCGAGCGCCAGGTGATCTGGAAGCACGCGTTCAAGAACGCCGCGCTGCCCGTCGTCACTTTCGCCGGGCTCGTGTTCGTGGCGCTGCTGAACGGCTCCATCATCATCGAGACGGTGTTCAGCTGGCCCGGCGTCGGCCTCCTGGTCATCGAGGCCGTCGACTCCCGCGATTATCCGATCGTGCAGACGGTCGTGCTCTTCCTCTCGGCGATGTACATCGGAGTGAACCTGATGGTCGACGTGCTCTACGCGTACCTCAATCCAAAGATCAGGTACTCCGCGTGAGCGTGCCCGTCACCACCGTCGCCGAGCCCCACGTCGAGGCCGCGCCGCGCCGGCGAGACCGGCGCTGGCCGCCGGCGATTCCGCTCGCCATCGTCCTCGCCCTCGTCGGCTGCGCGCTGTTCGCGCCGCTCCTCGCGCCCCGCTCCCCGGTTGAAGGCTCGCTGGGCGAGCGTCTCATTCCCCCGCTCGGCATGGACGGCGCCCGGCCTGGCCATCCACTCGGAACCGATCGCCTGGGCCGCGACACGCTGAGCCGCCTGGTCTATGGGGCGCGCATCTCGCTGTCGGTCTCGATCGTGGGGATCGCGCTGACGGGAACTCTCGGGAGCTTCATCGGCCTCCTGGCCGGGTTCCTGGGTGGCTGGGTCGACACACTCCTGATGCGCCTAGTGCCGTGTCCCACAACCTCCGCCCCAACTCGCTGACGCGAAACCCCGCATAAAATGTGGTTCCTCAGCGTGCCGGGGTGGGGTGGAATTTATGGGACAAGGCACTAGTCGACATCTCGCTCTCGCTGCCCGGCATCCTGATCGCAGTGCTGCTCTCCGTCGTCTTCGAGCCGTCGTTCACCAACGTGATCATCGTCGTCGTGTTCCTGCTGTGGCCCAGCTACGCCCGCCTCGTCCGCGGCGAGACGCTCGGCCTCAAGCAGCAGGAGTTCGTCGCGCTGGCGCGCATCGCCGGCTGCTCGAGCCTCACGATCATGCTTCGCCACATCGTGCCGAACCTCGTGCCCTCCATCCTCGTGCTGGCCACGCTCCACGTCGGGTACGTCATCGTGCTCGAAGCGGCGTTGTCGTTCCTGGGCGTGGGGATCCCGCCGCCCACGCCGTCGTGGGGCGTGATGGTCGCCGACGGCCGGGGGCTCATCGAGCAGGCGTGGTGGGTCTCGATCCTGCCCGGCATCGCCATCCTGGTCACGGTGCTTTCGTTAAATATCCTCGGCGATTGGGTTCGCGACCGCCTCGACCCGAAGCTCCGCCAACTGTAGATAGAGTCGCGGTATCGACGGAGGCGCCGGAGGCACGGCGCGCCGAGCCGTCCAACATCTCGAATTTCCTCACCCCGGTATTCCGTCCGTTGATGGTCGTCCTCCCACCATTCTGAGCCGACGAATCCACCGCGAGCGGGGATTCAGAGAATCTTCACGATGGTTTACACCGTGTGGCTCGAATTCTGCTCACCCCGCGCCGACCCCTGAGCGAGCCCGCACGCGCGCCGGACCGTAAGGGGGTGTGATCCAGACGCGACAGTTGGTTGACGCGGACGAAACGGGGAGGGCGGCACCAATGAGAGCAGTCGCAGTCATCGTATTGTCGGTGGTCACCTCCGTGTTGTTCGCGTTTCCGCCCGACGTGGCCGTCGCGGACTGTCGCGATCGAATCAGTCTTTCTCCAACTCCGGACGGCGAGGAGTTCGCCGCCACCGGACGCGCTGCGATCCAGTCGATCGACTCCCCGGCGCGACAAAGCTTCAGAGTGGAAGTGGGTGTCGACGTTCCTGATGGAACCCTGCTCTACGTATTTGCCAACGGTCAGCCGGCCGGCCTGATGAGCATCGCCCTGGGAGTCGGGACGCTCGATCTGAGCAACGCCGGCGGCGCGCCGTTTCCCATCGAGGTGGACCCTGTCTGCTCGCTCGGCCCCATATGGGTAACCGACGCGGGCGGCACGACCCTCCTCGAGGGGAGCTTCTAAATCCTTCCTTTCGCCAATTTCTAACCGAAACCATCGCAGTACTGGGAGACGCGACGAATGAAGCCGAACTTGAAATGGTGGATCTCTCTGACAGTAGTCGCATGCGTGATGCTGACCGCATCATTGGCATCCGCCCAGCAGGCGTCGGGCCTGACCGCGGTCGGAGCGCCCGACCCGGCCAACGGGTATCCGAAGTGGTATATGGACGGGAACGGCCTGCAGCTCGGGCAGTGCCTCGTCACGCCGGCCGATGACCCGTGCGCGCTGGCCGGAACGTTTCCGAATCCTGCCGCGCCAATCGTGTTCCCGACCAACTTTCCCGACGAGTTCTTCTACATGCGCGCCACCGCCCGGATCGACGGAATCGGCGGGGGCATCGGGAGAGCAGACCTCGGCTACGCCCTCGAGGGCGCCTTCGGCGGCGCTACGGGTACAGCGGCCGACGGCGCCGGCGCTCAGATCGTGTTCGCGCGCTTCCGCCTCCGGGTCACCAGCGGCCTCATTGCCGGCTCGACCTACACGATGACGTCCCCGTACGGTACCCAGTCCTTCGTAGCCGCTGGGACGGGAACCATCAATTTCACGAGCGACCAGGGATGTCTGGCGGCCCCCTGTAACTTCGCGAGCCTCCTCACCAACACCAACGTCGGGCCGTTCGTGAGATGGGACGCGACATCAGCACCGCCGGCCGGGTTCATCGGCCAGCCCGCGATCGCCCACGGCATCACCGGCAGCCCCTTCGGCACCAACTTCTTCCGTCTCAGTGGCCCCAATGTCGGTGGCCCAGGCGTCAACGTTCTCGAGACCAATCTCTTCAACATCACCGGCAGGATCTTCGTCCGGCCGGCGACGACCACCAGCTTGACCTCGACGCCCAACCCCTCGACGGTCGGGCAGGCGGTAACGCTGAGGGCCACGGTGAGCCCGGTGGCGCCGGCCACCGGCGTACCTGATGGAACCGTGACGTTCAGAGACGGCGCCGCCACGCTGGCCACGGCGACGCTGGTCAATGGAAGCGCCTCGTTCGTTACCTCTGCACTCGCAACCGGGAGTCACTCATTGACGGCCGTCTATAGTGGAAGCCTGGATTTCGCCGCCAGCACCTCGGCGGCCGTGACCCAGGTCGTGAACGCGGCGCCTGCGCCGGCTCCGCCGCCGGCGGCGGGTGCCGATACGGTCAGCATTGGCCGGGCCGAACGTGCGGGGACGCAGCTCCGCGTTGAAGGCACCAACAGCCGGACTTCGGCTGGTAATTTCGCGGCGAGTGTCGAGATTCACAACGGTGGCGCGGTCGGCACCACGTGTCCAGGTGCTCTCATCGCAACGACAGCCGTCAGTGCGGCTGACGGGCGTTGGGCGTTCCGGGGTAACACCAACCTGGCGCCTACCACGGTCTGCGTGAAGTCCGCCGGTGGTGGCGTGGCTAGCAGGGCAGTCGTTATCAAATAACGTAGCGCATTGCAGAGTCAACGGGCCGCTTGGGCCTCCTCATCCGGATGCCCGAGCGGCCCTGTCTTTTCAACATTCGCACCCGCGCTGTCCGCGTCTCGATGATCGTGGGCTCGATCAGGAGCACACCAGCCCTCTGATCTAGATCTCATCTAAATCTTTTTAGGGGTTACGCCCCTCGTGGGCAAATGCCGGTGGGGAAATCCCCGCGGCTCGATCTCGTCAGTCCTATCTCTTCCGTTCAACGGCGTCAGATAGCGTTCATCTTTCCGAGCACTTGTTCGACACGCCACCACGCGATCACGCGCGACGAATTTTGGCCCAGCGATTGCGCTAGGGCAGACGGACCCTGGGCACGTCCGCACGCGCGCCGGGCGGAACCAGGGCATCGGACGACATGGGCCGTTTCTCGAGACAACAAACAGAAAGGACACCGATGCCGAGGAGAGCAGCGATTGTGAAAGGCCTGTTGGCAGCAGTGTGTCTGTTGGTGCTGGCGCTTCGACCCATTCCTGCGGCCGCGGGCTGCGCCGACAAGATCGATCTATTCCCGACTTCGGACGGCGAATCGGTAGATGCGAGAGGGCTCGCGTATCTCCGGTCGGACGAAGAAGGGGCAAAGCAGACCTTCACGGTTGCTGTGGATGTCGCTGTGCCGGATGGTACCCAACTCTTCGTATTCGCCAACGGAGCGCCGGTGGGGACGATCACCATCGCTCCCGGAATTGCCACGCTCGACCTCAGCAATGCCAACGGTGTGCGATTTCCGCCCGGGGTGGATTCCGTGTGCTCGATTGGTCACGTGTCGGTCACGGACGAGGCCGGGACACCGCTCCTCGTGGGCTCCTTCTAGCGGACTTTAACGTTTCGACACACAGAACTTTTACGACATGGAGATACGACGAATGAAAGCTGTTGCCTTGAAGTGGTGGATTTCTCTCGCAGTGATTGCTTGCATCGGACTCGCGAGCGGTGTTGCGTTCGCCCAGAACGGCCAGGGCCTGGCCGCGGTGGGCGCCATCAGCCCGGCCAACCCGTTCCCGCGGTGGTACACGGACCGCAGCGGTTTGCAGCTCGGCCAGTGCTTGGACACGGCGAACCCGCCTGACGGGTGCGCGTTGATCGCCGCGGGCGGGCTTCCGAATCCCGCCGCACCGGTCTCGTTTCCCGGCAACTTCCCCGGCGAATTCTTCTATTGGCGCAGCACGGCCGACATCGCGGGGATCGGGGGTAACGCAGCGAACCGGGCACGCATCGTCCTGAGCACCCAGGGCGGCTTCGGCGGGCCGACGCTCACACCGTCTGACGGTGCCGCCGCTGCGGGCGTGTTCGCGCGCTCGCGCATCAGGGTCCCGGCCGGCCTCACCCCGGGCGCGACCTACACCTTTACCGGTCCCTTCGGCGTGAGGACGCTCGCCGCGGACGCCGCCGGGACGGTGAATTTCACCGTTGACCAGGGCTGTATCCCGACTCCAGGCGCGGTGCCGCCGCCCTGTAACTTCGCCGCGGTCCTTGCCACCACCAACGTCGGGCCATTCCTGACGTGGGACCCGGCCGTGGCCCCGGCCCCACCGGCCGGCTTCATCGGTAACCCGGCGGTCGCCCACGCTGTTATCGGGAGCCCCGTCGCCTCCAATTTCTTCCGTATCGAAGGAGCGGACGTCGGCGGCCCCGGCGTGAATCTCCTCGAGACCAATCAGTTCCTCAATGTCATTGGGAAGCTCTACGTCCGGCCCGCGACGACGACGAGCCTGACGTCCACTCCGAATCCATCCATCGTTGGGCAAGCGGTCACGCTCACCGCGACGGTGACCCCGGCGGTGGCAGATGCGTTGGTTCCCGGCGGAACCGTAGCATTCCGGGACGGCGCGACCGTGATCGGCACGGCAACGCTCGTCAACGGGCGCGCGACGCTCGTCACGTCTGCGCTGGCCGTTGGCACCCATTCGCTCACGGTCGCTTACAGCGGAGACCTCGAGTTCTCGGCCAGCACCTCTGCGACCGTGACGCAGACCGTGAACCTCGCCAGCACCACCACGAGCTTGACGTCTACTCCCAATCCTTCCGCGGTCGGGCAAGCGGTGACCCTGAGGGCGACCGTGAGCCCGGTCGCACCCGCGACCGGCGTGCCCACTGGCAGCGTGACGTTCCGGGACGGCGCGACCTCGCTCGGCGTGGTAGCGCTCGTCAACGGTAGCGCCTCTCTGACCATCTCCACGCTGGCAGCCGGGAGTCACTCCCTCACGGCCGCGTATGGTGGAAGCCCGACCTTCTTGGCCAGCACCTCAGCCGCGGTGACACAGACCGTGAACGCTGCAGCGCCGGCTCCGCCGCCTGCCGCCGGGGCGGAGACCGTGACGATCGGTCGGGCGGAGCGTGCCGGTAATCAGCTTCGCGTGGAAGGCACCACGAGCCGACTCGCGAATGGCACCTTCGCCGCGAGCGTCGAGATCCACGATGGGACCATCGTCGGCGGCGCCTGCACGGGGGCTCTCATCACGACGACTCCGGTCAGTGGTGGCAGTTGGGCGTTCCGGGGTACGACCACGATCCTCGGGACGTCGGTGTGCGTGAAGTCGGCCGGCGGTGGCGTGGCGAGCAGGGCTCTGCAACTGAAGTAGAATCGTCGACGTAGCTGATCGAAAGCCGCAAGGCCCGCTTCGGCGTCCGGCATCCCGGGCGCCGAGGCGGGCCCGTTTTCCGACGCTCCGCTGTGTTTAGGTCTGTAAGGAAGTCGCCGCAGTAGCCGCAGCTCCACGCCACGGTCGCACACGCTGCAAAATCAAAGGCTTACTCCCCCAGGTCTACCGTTCGGAATGGTTTGAAAGCCTCACGCTTTTCGGCCTCCGTGCTCGGGACCCATTCCCCAGTCCGTGTTTTCCGCTCGATTCTCTGAGTCTGGCTCAAAAAGTGCTCTGACCTGGACGATGTTGTGAGCACGCTCGCACGCGAGCGGGGCGAAACGGGGCGATCCCTCGAGGTCGGTGCGAATTTCTCGACACACGAACAGACAGGAGATCTATGCCCATGAGAGCAATTGTGATGAGCCTGGTTGCACTGAGCCTCGTGATGCTTGCGCTTCCGTATGCCGCGACCGCGGACTGCGGCGACAGGATCGTTCTCTCTTCCACCGCGGACGGAGATGCGGTGGCTGCGAGCGGAATCGCCTACGTCGGCTCCGATGAGGCGAGCATGACGCAGACCTTCAGCGTTCGAGTGATCGCCGCCGTGTCCGATGGAACCGAGCTCCTCGTATTCGCCAACGGCCTGCAGGCGGGCACGGTGACCATCGTCGGCGGAATGGCGACACTCGATCTCAGCGCCGCCAACGGCGCGCTTCCGGCCGGGGTGGATCCGGTCTGTCAGATCGGTCCCATCTGGGTGACCGACGCCGGTCAGACGACTACCCTGCTGATGGATTCCAACTTCTAGTCGGATTCTGATTCGACTCGAAATAATTCTCAACGACATGGAGATAAGGCTTATGAAGCGATCGAATTTGAGATTGTGGATCACTCTGGCTGTCATGGCCTGTGTCGTATTTGCCGGCGGTTCGGCCTTCGCTCAGAACGCTCAGGGCCTGGCCGCCGTCGGCGCGCCGCATCCAGCCAACGGATATCCCAGGTGGTATCTGGACAAGAACGGCCTGCAGCTCGGCCAGTGCCTCGACACGACGAACCCCGCTGATCCGTGCGTGCTGGGAATCGTCGCGGGAAGTCCGGCGCCGAACGTCCTCCCGAATCCCGCCGCGGCCCTCTCGTTTCTCGGTAACTTCCCGAATGAGTTCTTCTACTGGCGCACCACCGCCGACATCAGTGGAATTGGCGGTACTGCAGGGAACAGGGCCCGCCTCGTGATCAGCACCCAGGGAGGCTTCGGCGGGCCCAACCTGACGCCGGCGGACGGCGCCGCCGCTATAGGCGTGTTCGCGCGCCACCGCCTCAGGGTTCTCCCGGGCGGTCTCGTCCCGGGCGCGACCTACACCTTTACCGGTCCTCTCGGCACCATGTCGCTCGTCGCCGACGCGACGGGGTCGATCAATTCCACCTCCGACCAGGGTTGTATCCCGACTCCAGGCGCAGTCCCGCCTCCCTGTAACTTCGCCGCCGTCCTGACCACCACGAACGCGGGACCGTTCCTCACGTGGGATCCGGCCGTGGCGCCCCTCCCGGCAGCCGGGTTCATCGGGGAGGGCCTCATCGCCCACTCCATCACCGGGAGCCCCGCGGGCAACAATTTCTTCCGCGTCTCAGGGCCCAACGTCGGCGGCCCTGGTGTCAACGTCGTGGAGACCAATCAATTCGTGAACGTGGTTGGAAAGATCTATGTGCGGCCAGCCACGTCGACCACCCTCACATCGACGCCGAACCCGTCGGTGTTCGGGCAGGCGGTGACGCTGAGCGCAACGGTCCGTGGACCGGTCGGCGATCCGCTCGTACCCACGGGCACCGTGACGTTCAAGGACGGTGCGACGACGCTCGCCGCCGTGGCCCTGGTCAACGGTAGCGCGTCGCTCGTCACCTCCGCGCTAGGCGCCGGGGCTCATTCGCTCACGGCGTCCTATAGCGGAAGCCTGGAATTTGCGGTCAGCACCTCGGCGGTCGTGACGCAGACCGTGAACAAAGGGCAGACCACGACGACCCTGACCTCGACTCCGAATCCCTCCACGGCAGGGCAGGCGGTGACGCTCAGCACGACGGTGACCGCAGTGGCGCCGGCAGTGGGCGTGCCCACCGGCTCCGTGACGTTCATGGACGGCGCGACCCCGCTGGCCACGGTGGCGCTCGTCAACGGTAACGCCTCGCTCGTCACGTCCGCCCTCACCACCGGCAATCACTCGCTCACTGCCGTCTACGGCGGTAGCGCGAACTTCCTGACGAGCACCTCGCCGGCCGTGAACCAGGTCGTGAATTCTCAGACGACCACGAGCCTCACTGCCCCGCCAAACCCGTCGGTGATCGGCCAGGCCGTGACGCTCACGGCGGTCGTCAGCCCAGTGGCTCCGGGCACGGGCGTGCCCACCGGCACCGTGACGTTTAGAGACGGCGCGGCCGTGCTCGGCACGGTGACGCTCGTCAACGGCAGCGCCTCGCTCGTCACCTCCACGCTCGCCGTCGGGAGCCACTCGCTCACCGCAGCCTACAGCGGTGGCGGGAATTTCCTCGCCAGCACCTCGGCGATCGTGATCCACACCGTCAACCCGGGTAGCACGAGCACGACTCTCGCTTCCACGCCCAACCCCTCCGCGGTTGGGCAGGCGGTGACCCTCAATGCAACGGTCAGCGCAGTCGCGCCGGCCGTGGGCGTGCCCACCGGCACCGTGACGTTCCGGGACGGCGCGACCGTGCTGGCGACGGCGACGCTCGTCAACGGTAGCGCTTCGATCTCCATCTCCACGCTGGCCGTCGGAACGCATCCGCTCACTGCTGCCTACGGCGGCAATGCAACCTTCGCCGCCAGCACGTCGGCCGTGGTGAACCAGGTCGTGAATGCTCCGGCGGCCGCCGCCACATCCACCAGCCTGACCTCCACGCCGAATCCCTCCACCACCGGGCAGGCCGTCACGCTCAGCGCGACGGTGACCTCGGCGGCGGGTGTCCCGACCGGCACCGTCACGTTCCGCGACGGCGCCACGGCACTCGCCACCGTCACACTCGTTAACGGCAGCGCCTCGTTCAGCACCACCGCGCTGGCCGTCGGCAGTCATCCGCTCACCGCGGCCTACAACGGCAACGCAACGTTCGCCGCCAGCACCTCGGCAGTCGTGACGCAGGTCGTGAACAACCCGGCTGCAGGGACGGATACCGTCAGGATCACCCGGAACGAGCTCAGAGTCGGCACGGGTGAGCTGCGCATCGAAGGTACCAACACCCAGATCCCCGGTGGCGGGTTCGCCCCGAGCGTCACCATCCATGATGGTGCCGCTGTCGGCACCAGCTGCCCAGGAGCGGTCATCGGTACGACGAGTGCCGCCGGCGGCACGTGGCAATTCAGGCAAGTGACTCCGTTCCGGCCAACCACGGTCTGCGTGCAGTCTGCAGGCGGCGGCGTGGCCAGCGGAGCCGTGACGCAGAAGTAACGTTCTCGACGTAGCCCGCGCTATCGCATAGCGCAACGGGCCGCTCGGGCGTCCGAACAGGACGCTCGAGCGGCCCTCTCGTTTTCACGAACCGACCTTCCAACGACTGATGTTCGGCGCGCAAAGAAATCCGGCACGGCAAGAAGTGATCGCGTCGTTCAGATGGGTCGTTCGGCAGAGTTTGGAAGCTTCGCGATTTTCAGCGCGCGATGCCGGAGATCGTCCGTCGATCTCGGGTTTTCTTTGCGCTTTCTGCGCTTGGCTTGAAACCTGCTCCCGCCCCTCTGACCGGCCGCGCGGCGCTGGAAGATGCACTCATACATTCTGTCTTCGCCTCGCGCGCCGAAAACTTCGCTGCGGAGGTAGGACAGATGAAGCGTGGCGCGTTGACATGGTGCATTACTCTGTCTGCAATCCTGTGTATCATCCTCACCGGAGGCTGGGCGTCGGCGCAAAACGCCCAGGGCCTCTCCGCCGTCGGAGCCCTCGACCCCGCCAATGGGTATCCCCGATGGTACATGGACCGGACTGGCCTGCAGCTCGGGCAGTGTCTCGACACGACGAGCCCTGCTGATCCCTGCGTCATGGGAGTAGTAGCAGGAAGTCCGGCGCCGCCGGCGATTCCGAATCCCGGGGCGCCTCTCTCCTTTCCGGACAACTTCCCAGACGAATTCTTCTATTGGCGCACTACCGCCGACATCGCCAACATTGGCGGCGTCGGAGGCCGAGCAGTTTTGGTGATGAGCACCCAGGCGGGCTTCGGCGGCGCGACCGGTACAGCAGCCGACGGCGCGGGAGCGCAGATCGTGTTTGCGCGCTACCGCGTCAGAGTCCGTCCAAACGGCCTCGTGCCGGGCGCAACGTACACTGTGACCGGCCCCTTCGGCGTCCAATCGTTCGTCGCTTCGGCCACGGGCACGATCAATTTCACCATCGACGAGGGGTGTCCCCTTGGCGCACCCCTTCCCTGTGACTTCACCAGCGTCCTTCCGACTTCCAACGCCGGGCCGTTCCTGACGTGGGATCCGGCCATAGCCCCTCTTCCGACGGCCGGGTTCATCGGGGACGGCCTTATCGCCCACACCATCATCGGGAGTCCCTTCCACACCAATATCTTTCGCATCCAGGGCCCCAATGTCGGCGGGCCAGGGGTCAATGTCGTCGAGACCAATGAATTCGTGAACGTCATTGGGAAGATCTACGTCCGCCCGGCAACATCCACCGTCCTCAATTCCACACCGAACCCCTCGGTGTTCGGACAGGCGGTGACGCTGACCGCGACGGTGACGCCTGTGCGACCGGACACGATCGCGCCGACCGGCACCGTGGTCTTCAAGGACGGTGCGACCACTCTTGGCGTGGTGACGCTCGTCAACGGCAGCGCGTCGCTGGTCACCTCCGCGCTGGCCGCCGGGGCTCATTCGCTCACAGCGTCCTACAGTGGAGACCTCGAGTTCTCGGCGAGCACCTCCGCCGTGCGAATCCAGACCGTGAACCCGGGACAGACGACCACGACGCTGACGTCCACGCCGAATCCCTCGCTGGCCGGTCAGGCCGTAACGCTCAGTACGACCGTGACTGCGGTGGCGCCGGCCGTCGGCATTCCGACGGGCACAGTGACGTTCCGAGACGGCGCGACGCCGATCGGCACGGTGACGCTCGTCAATGGCAGCGCCTCGCTCGTCACCTCCACGCTCACGACCGGGAATCACTCCCTCACGGCCGTCTATAACGGAAGCCAGAATTTCCTGACCAGCACCTCGCCGGCGGTGACCCAGGTCGTCAACTCGCAGACGACCACGAGCCTCACGGCCCCGCCGAACCCCTCGGTGATCGGCCAGGCTGTGACGTTGACGGCGGTCGTCAGTCCAGTGGCGCCGGGCACCGGAGTTCCCACCGGTACGGTGACCTTTAGAGACGGCGCGACCGTGCTGGCTACGGTGACGCTCGTCAACGGCAGCGCCTCGTTCGTCACCTCCACGCTGGCCGTAGGCAGTCATTCGCTCACCGCAGCGTATAGCGGCGGCGGTAACTTCCTCGCGAGCACCTCAGCGGTCGTGGCTCACACCGTCAATCCCGGCAGCACGAGCACCAGCCTGACGTCGACTCCCAATCCCTCCACTCTCGGGCAAACCGTGACGTTGAGTGCAACGGTGAGTGCCGTGGCGCCGGCGGTTGGGATTCCCACCGGTACCGTGACGTTCCGTGACGGCGCGACCTCACTCGGCGTGGTAACGCTCGTCAACGGCAGCGCGTCGTTGACCGTCTCGACGTTGACGACCGGGAGTCATTCACTCACCGCGGTCTACAGCGGTAGCCCGAATTTCAACGCCAGTACCTCTCCGGCCGTCACCCAGGTGGTGAATCCGGGCAACACGACCACGAGCCTGACCTCGACACCCAATCCCTCCAACTTCGGACAGACCGTGACATTGAGCGCTACGGTGAACCCGGTCGCCCCGGCGACAGGCGTGCCCACCGGCACCGTGACGTTCCGTGACGGCGCAACCGCGCTGGCCACGGTGAACCTCGTCAATGGCAGCGCCTCGTTCAGCCTCGCGACGCTCACCCCGGGTAGTCATTCGCTGACGGCGGTCTACAACGGCAGCGCGAGCTTCGCCGGTAGCACGTCGGCGGTGGTGAATCACGTCGTGAATGCCGGCAACTCCAGCACCAGCCTCACGTCAGCTCCGAATCCGTCCACGACCGGACAAACGGTGGCATTGACGGCGACGGTGAGCGCCGTGGCCCCAGCCACGGGTACTCCCACCGGCACGGTGACGTTCAGGGACAGCGCGACCGTGCTCAGCACGGTGACGCTCGTCAACGGCAGCGCTTCGTTCCAGACTGCCGCGCTGGCCGTCGGTAGTCATCCACTCACCGCGACCTACAACGGCAGTGCCACCTTCGCAGTCAGCACCTCGGCCGTGGTCACTCAGCTCGTGAATGCTCCGGCGGCCGCCGCCACATCCACCAGCCTGACCTCCACGCCGAATCCCTCCACCACCGGGCAGGCCGTCACGCTCACCGCGACGGTGACCTCGGCGGCGGGCGTCCCCACCGGCACCGTCACGTTCCGCGACGGCGCCACTGCACTCGGCACCGTCACGCTCGTTAACGGCAGCGCCTCGTTCGTCACCTCCACGCTGGCCGCCGGCAGTCATCCGCTCACTGCGGCCTACAACGGAAGCGCGACCTTCGCAGCCAGCACGTCGGCCGTCGTGACTCAGGTCGTGAACGCGCCGAACAACAACGCGGCGGACACCGTGACGATCAACCGCGCCGAGTTCAGGGCCGGTAGGGGTGAGCTCCGGGTCGAAGGTACCAACAGCCAGATCCCAGGTGGCGGCTTTGCCGCGAGCGTCGAGATCCACAATGGCGCCGCTGCCGGCAACACCTGCCCAGGAGCTCTCATCGCCACGACCGGTGTCAGTGCGACTGGCACGTGGCAGTTCCGTGGTAACACCACGCTCACGGTCACCACAGTGTGCGTGAAATCTGCGGGAGGCGGGGTGGCCAGCAGGACTGTGACCCAGAAGTAAGCTTTCGTCCACGGCCCGCTCCGGCGTCTCGCATAGGGCGCCGGAGCGGGCTCCACTGCTGGCGGGTCGGTTGGCTTCAGCGCACCCGGTACGCGCCGTAGTACGCCGGGTAATAGCCCGAGGAGCCGTAACCGTAACGAGGATAGTCATACCCGCTCGGCGGGTAGACGACCACGGGCGGCGGCGCCGGTGCGTAATAGAAAACTGGCGACGGCGCGGGGGCATAGACAACAGCAGCGGGCGGCGGCACGTAGACGACTGCTGGCTGCTGAACGACGACGGGCTGCTGGACAACGATGGGCTGCTCGATAACGACCGTTTGACGGGCGACGTGCGGGGAGCCGTTAAAGACCGTCTCGCCTCTGACGATCTGATTCAAGACCGCGAAAGCGCCGAGGGCCAACGCAGCGTCGGTCGAGGAGCCGGCACTTGCCTGCTCTGGGACCACGAAGAAAGAACCCGCAGCGACTACCAGCAGCACGACCATCGCAAGAGATCTCTTCATAGCGGGCCCTCCTGAACCTTCTCGTCTACCACTTTGACGGCTCAGGCCGGTCGCCATTCACCAGGCCTGACGCGGGGCGCTGCCTGCGCGCCTCCGCGTCTCTCCCGCCACGCTACGTCTGGCGACCATCGCCGGGCAACTTTACGCCCGTTCGCACTCGCCGATACCTGCGTCTCCTGAGATCCGTGTTATCCCGATCGTTCTCGACTCGGCCGGTTCTTTGCACTAGAGAGGCACGACGCTCGGGGCGGCGTTCGCAGGACCGTGCCGTCGAAAGGCGGCCGGCCGGGAGGAGCCGCCGTGTTTCGTGCCTGGTATTTCTTCGCTCTCTGCGTCGTCACCTTCGCACTGTCAGCCTGCACCAGCATGGGGTTCCACAACGTCGACGTCCGGCGCCGCATCAACTTCGGCCCACCTGATGCCCTCTCGTTGTGTCTCCTCGTCGATGAGGGAATGACCGACTCGATGGCGCGGGCCATCATTGACGACGCGTGGCGCGAAGAAGGGGCCATCTACGGCCTGCGCATCAACGTGGTGAGCGTCCGCCCTTGGCGTCGGCCAGCGTTCACCAGCGACGGCATCATGGACGCGCTGCTTCGACAGCCGTTGCCGGCGGGGTGTGATCGTCTCTTCGCGCTGGTCGGCCGTCACGCCGGTGACGTCCTGTGGGGGTTCTTCGGCCTGCCCGAGGTCCTCGGCGCTGTCGACGACGACACGAGCACGCATGGCTACGCCGTGGTCGGCCGCGTCAGTCTGAACCAGATGTTCATGTCGCCCACGAGTGTTGTCCGGCATGAGATCTATCACCTGCTCGGATGTGACGAGCACTTCAACATGTCCGGCTGTTATGACAGGATCGCGATTTTAAAGCGCGGTCACCGGCTCGTCGGGGCGGAATTCTTTCCGGCCCGGGACGCGGTCAACAATCTTCCGCTCGTTTCTCGAGACGCGGTCAACACCCGGCTTCAGGAGATCAATGGGATCGGGGAGGCCTCGCAGCCTCACAACTAACGCGGACAGCCAGCGAGCTATCTTCTTCGATCTTCGCCGGACGCCTTCGCATCCTTGTCGATCTGGCAACC
>QHTB01000064.1:0-670 GCA_003220615.1 Candidatus Rokuibacteriota bacterium | reverse complement strand
TGCGTCGGAGAAGCGTACCTGGGGCGTCACACCAATACTTCCTCTGGGCAGCAACTGCCCAATGCACGAATTTCCATCCTCACCGACGTAACAAGCCGAGCATGGCGAGCGGGACCACAACGGCCACAAGGCCGATGAGAACCAAGGATCAGGTCGCTCGGATGACGGTGCCGCATGCCACAGTGTTCAACTGACTCGCCTGATCCACGGTGATCGCTGACGGTTTACGAGAAGCAGCCCGTCCGGCGAATCGTGTTTCGCTCGAGCGCCCGGCGCTGCTGATGGGCCAGCGGGTTCTTCAGATGGGCAATTTTGTTCGGGCGTCGGGGAAGCCGGTCCGATACGGACACTGCGGCGACGAGCCCAGTTCTCAGCAGGGCGCCGGCGAACTCAGCAAGGAACCGCGCGCCCTCCATTTTTGGGGTAGGCAGGTGGTCGACCAAGCGCGTCCCTGAAGGGGGCACCCGTCGGGCGGCACTCAGCGCGCCCACCCGCCTACGCGAAGTGTATCGTATTGGGCCGATAGATCCGAAGCTTCAGCGGCGCCGCCTACGACGCTATGCCCACCAGCCGTCAACGGAAATGCCTCACTCGTGGTCTCCACACTCATCGTGGCGCATCCGCTCACCGCCGCCTACAACGCAAGCGCAGCATTCGCAGCCAGCGCGTC
>QHTB01000063.1 GCA_003220615.1 Candidatus Rokuibacteriota bacterium | reverse complement strand
TCTGCCGCGTGGACCTGGACCGGCTCTCCGATGGACAGCGCGGTGCCAATGGCATTCGTGCCGCAGGCGAGCTCATCCCAGCTCGCCCCGGCCACGAGCCGGACGTCCTGAGCCGCTTCGAGCGTACCCTGATCGCCCGCGGTTTCGAGAATGACTCCGGTCGGATCGGTCAGGATCATCATGGTCCCCGAGTCCGACAACAAGCCATGGGCTTGCTTCATGATCGGGACGCTCGCATCGATCAAATCGTGATGTCGCCGTTGCAGTGTCCTGAGATTGTTTTCCGTGGCCGGCTCTCGAGCGCGCGAGCACCCCGGGTCGATACCGGCCGAATGACAGCGAGACCAGGACTGCTCGATCACGCCGCGGACGACGTTGGGCGGCAGTTCGGCCTGGCGCAGGAACCGATCCCATGCCGCCATGATCTGCTGCTCTTGACCAGGGTGAGGCGAACCCGAGAAAGCCTCACGTGACTTCATCGCGTTATAAGGTACACCCCCCGAGCGTCAGGATCGCCTTGGCGTTGGGATGCCGAGGCATGCTCGTCGGATGCAGCCGCCTCGCGCAGGATGCCGCCCCAACGTTCATCTCACTTCATCATCGTGTCGGTTAGCCGCTTCCGCAGGAACAACCGGGCGCGATGCACGCGCGTCTTCACGTTGGGAACACTGAGGCCCAGGGCTTCGGCGATCTCGACGTTGGACAACCCCTCGATGTCGCGCAGCACGACCACGGATCGATAGTCCGCTGGTAATTCGTCGAGTGCGGAGGTCAGCGCGATCCGCAAGTCAGGAGGAAGGGACTCGTCAATCACGCGTGTGGACCAGTCGGCGCCTGGCGCGACGTGGCGGCCCTCTTCATCGAAAAACGGCAGCACCTCGTCCAATGAGAGGTCGGACGGTCGACCGCGCCGGCTGCGAATCTTTTGATAGGCGGCGTTCGCGATGATCCGATAGAGCCAGGAGCCGAACGCGGCCTCACCTCTGAAGGTCTCGATCTTCCGGACCACCGTCCAGAACGCGTCCTGCACGACCTCCTCGGCATCCTGCCTGTTTCCGGTAATACGAATCGCCAGGCGATACGCGCGGTCACCGTACGTCGTGATGAGATGGTCCGCTGCGTTCGGGTCACCGCGACGGAGGGCCTCGACCAGTCTGCGATCGCGATCGACTTTCGGGACGGTCCCCTGAGCGTGCTGCCTCATGACGGCATTGGCAGCACTCGCTCCCCGCCCCCCTTGAACGACGCCGCTGTGCCGCGGATCGAGAATCGCTTCTAGCTGCGCCATGGTCATGACCTCCCTGTCCCGACCGACTCGCCAGCACTTCCATCGATACGACGTCTAGCGCATCGCAACAGTCGTGCCGTACGGGACCTCGCGAGACGCCGGCTCCAAGCGGTTGGTTTTTCAGCGAAGGCACTTCGAGACGCATGACGCGGACGTCGGTCGTGCGTGCGAGAGTCGGACGACGGCCGAAATTCGGACGCCGCGCAGCCGAGATTTCTTGCGGCCTGGGGTGAATCGGCCGCGACCCCGTAGCCGTCCCACAGTGTGGAGGGAGAAAGCGAGGCGTCGGCATGGACAAGCGTTCACGTCCAAAAAAGGCGGCCTTCGTGGCGCTCGCCGCACTGGCGATCGTGCTTGCGGTCAGCGTGCCCATCCAGGCGGCAGGCGTTGGCCACGGTTTCGGGGGCGGTCACCCCGGTGGCGCCGCCATGCACCATGGCTTCGAGGGACACCACTTTGAGGGCCACCGGTTCGACGGGCACCACTTCGACGGGCGCGTACATGGTCGCTTCGGGTTGGGGCTCGGCTTCCCTGACTACGGTGACTATCCGCCAGCGTACACGTACGAGGCTCCGGCCTACTGGTACTACTGCCCGAGCTACGGGGCGTACTACCCGAGCGTGGGGAGTTGCCCTGAGGCGTGGGTGCCGGTACCGGCTTCATGACGCCAGCCCGGAGCGTGGCCGCGCTCGTGACTGACGGCGGCCCGCTCCGGCTGCTGCAACCGTCCCGCGCTCTCTGCCGTCTGAAGACGGTGGAGCGGGACGACTTGATCAGAGGCCATCGCTGACGTATGTGGATCGTCAGGGTCGCTCTCCACCGTCCCTACACCTTCATCGTGCTCGCCCTGCTGATCCTCATCGCGAGCCCGGTGGTCCTCCTCCGCACGGCCACCGACATATTCCCGAGCATCGACATCCCGGTGATCGCGGTGGCCTGGCAATTCACCGGCCTCAACCCGGAGGAGATGGAAGGACGGATCACGACACAGTACGAGCGAATCCTGACGACGACCGTCGACAACATCGAGCACATCGAATCGACGACGGTGAACGGCCAGGCGATGGTCAAGATCTTCCTGCAGCCGAATGCGCACCTCGACACCGCCAACGCGCAGGTGACGGCGGTGTCGCAGACCATCCTGCGCCAGCTCCCGCCCGGCATCCAGCCGCCCCTGATCATCAACTACAGCGCGTCGACGGTGCCCATTCTCCAGCTCGCCCTGTCGGGACTCTCCGAGTCGGAGCTCAACGACGTCGGCCTCAACTTCCTGCGGACCCAGCTCGTGACCGTCCCTGGCGCCTCGATCCCGTACCCGTACGGCGGCAAGCAGCGCCAGGTCATGGTCGACCTGGATCAGCGCCTGCTCCAGTCGAAAGGGCTCTCCCCCACCGACGTCGTGACGGCCCTCGGCCAGCAGAACATCGTGCTGCCGTCCGGCACAGCGAAGATCGGCGAGTTCGAATACGACGTCGCCATGAACGGCAGCCCCCGGACCGTCGCCGAGCTGAACGACCTGCCGATCAAGGTGGTCGGAAATTCGACGATCTACCTCCGGGACGTCGCCCAGGTGCGCGATGGGTTCGCGCCCCAGACAAACGTCGTCCGCCGGGATGGCCGCCGGGGCACCCTCGTCACCATTCTGAAGACCGGCACGGCGTCCACGCTCGACGTCGCGGCCGGGATCCGCGCGCGCCTGGCCCGCGTGATGGCGACCCTTCCGCCGCAGGTCCAGGTCCAGCCGCTCGCCGACCAGTCCATCTTCGTGCGGGCGGCCGTTAGCGGGGTGATCCGGGAGGCGGTGATCGCCGCCTGTCTCACCGCCATGATGATCCTGCTCTTCCTCGGAAGCTGGCGGAGCACGATCATCATCGCGGTCTCGATCCCGCTCTCGATCCTGGCGTCCGTCATCACCCTCAGCCTGCTCGGAGAGACCATCAACATCATGACGCTGGGCGGGCTCGCGCTCGCCGTCGGCATCCTCGTCGACGACGCCACCGTCGAGGTCGAGAACATCAACCGCAACCTCGACATGGGCAAGCCGGTCATCCAGGCGATCCTGGACGGCGCCCAGCAGATCGCGGTGCCGGCACTCGTGTCCACCCTGTGCATCTGCATCGTGTTCCTGCCGATGTTCTTTCTGGGCGGGGTCGCCCGCTACCTCTTCGTCCCGCTGGCGGAGGCGGTGGTTTTCGCGATGCTCGCGTCGTATCTCCTGTCGCGGACGCTGGTGCCCACGATCGCCCGTTACCTGCTCCACCCGCCAGTCGAGGGGGCGGCGCCGTCACGCAACCCGCTGGCCCGCGCGCAGCAGTCGTTCGAGCATGGGTTCGAGCGTGGCCGCCTCGCCTACCAGCGACTGCTCATGCTGCTGGTCGGCCGACGCATCGTGTTCATCCCGGTGTTCCTGGCCGTCTGTCTCTCGGCCTTCCTGCTCGCGCCGCGACTCGGCGAGAACTTCTTCCCGGACACCGACAGTGGGCAATTCACCCTGCACCTGCGGGCCCAGACCGGAACTCGCATCGAAGAGACCGCCCGTCTGACCGACGTCGTTGAACAGGCGATTCGGCGCGAGATCCCCGCCGGCGAGATGGGCGTGATCATCGACAACATCGGGATGCCGTACAGCAGCATCAACTGGATGCACAGTGCGTCCGGCGTCATCGGCGCCGCCGACGCGGACGTCCTCGTCTCCCTGAAGGCCGACCATCGACCGACCGCGGATTACGTCCGGGCCCTTCGGCAGAAGTTGCCGGAGGAGTTCCCCGGCGTAACCTTTTACTTTCTGCCCGCGGACATCGTGACGCAGATCATCAATTTCGGTCTGCCGGCGCCGATCGACATCCAGATCGAGGGCGCGGACATCCAGGGCAATCGCCGGGCCGCCGACAAGATGCTGAACGAGCTCCGTCAGGTGCGCGGTCTGGTCGACCTCCGGGTCCATCAACGCTTCGACTACCCGAAGTTCGACGTCGCCATCGACCGCACGAAAGCGGGACAGGCCGGATTCACCGCTCGGGACCTCGCCAGCAGCCTGCTCGTCTCCCTGAGCGGCAGCTTCCAGACCACGCCGACCTTCTTCCTGAACTGGCAAAACGGCGTCAACTACAACCTCGCGACCCAGACCCCGCAATACCGGATCCAGTCGCTGCACGACATCCAGAACATCCCGATCACCAGCCCCAGCACGACGCGGCCCGGTATCCTCGCCGACGTCGCGTCGATCACGCGCGCCAGCGAGACGGCCGTGCTATCGCACTACGACATCCGCCGCGTCGTGGACATCTACGGCGCCGTGCAGGACCGCGACCTCGGTGCCGTCGGCCGCGACGTCGCGCGGATCGTCGACGCGAACCGGCCACTCCTGCCCCGGGGCAGCTTCCTCACCGTGCGCGGGCAGCTTCAGACGATGTGGACGTCGTACGTCGGGCTGTTCGTGGGGCTCGGATTCGCGATCGTCCTCGCCTACCTGCTGATCGTCGTGAACTTCCAGTCCTGGCTCGATCCGTTCATCATCATCACGGCGCTGCCGGCGGCCCTCGCCGGGATCGTGGTCTTCCTGTTCCTGACCGGGACCACGCTCAGCGTCCCTGCGCTCATGGGGGCCATCATGAGCATCGGTGTCGCGACGGCCAACAGCATCCTCCTCGTGTCCTTCGCCAAAGAGCGGCTCGGCGAGCACGGGGATGCCACGACGGCCGCCATCGAGGCCGGCTTTACCCGATTCCGCCCCGTGCTGATGACCGCCCTCGCCATGATCATCGGCATGGTGCCGATGGCGCTCGGGCTCGGTGAAGGTGGCGAGCAGAACGCGCCGTTGGGACGGGCGGTCATCGGCGGTCTGTTGTGTGCCACGGTCGCCACCCTCGTCTTCGTGCCGGCGGTGTTCGCTCTGCTGCATGGGCGACGCTCGTTCGGAGCCTCGTGATGACGACCGATCCCTCGAGCGAAGTCGTGACCACCGTCGCGGATGAGCATCAGCGCTCGCCGCGCGTTCTTCCCGCTTTCCTCGTCGGTCTTGCGATGGTGGCGGCCGCCCTCGGTCTCGGCGTCTATTCGGGCGTCCGCGCCCGGACCGCGGCCGACGCCGCGCTGGGGCAGGCCACCGCGGACGCCGCCGTGTCGGTCGTGAGCGTGGTGTCTCCGCAGGCGACCGCAGCGACGCAGGAGATCCGCCTGCCGGGCACGACCCAGGCCTTCACCGACGCGCCGATCTTTGCTCGCACCAGCGGCTACGTGAAGGCCTGGTACTTCGACATCGGCGCACACGTCAAGCACGGGCAGCTCCTCGCGGAGATCGAGGCCCCCGAGGTGGATCAGCAGCTCCAGCAGGCCCGGGCCGACCTCCAGACGGCGCAGGCCAATCTGCGGCAAGCCCAGATCACTGCCGACCGCTGGCAGGCGCTCCTGGAAACCGATTCGGTCTCCAAGCAGGAGACGGACCAGGCGGTGAGCACCCTCAGTGCATCCAAGGCCACCGTGGATTCGAATGCCGCGAATGTCCGCCGACTCGAGGAGCTCCAGGGGTTCCAAAAGATCTATGCGCCGTTCGAGGGAGTCATCACCGCTCGCAACGTGGACATCGGGGTCCTGATCAATGCAGGATCGAATACCTCGGGCCGGGAGCTGTTCCACATGACCGCCATCGACACGCTCCGCGTGTTCGTGGCCGTCCCCGAGGTCTACTCGCGAGCGGCCCGCCCCGGAAGCAGCGCGACCCTCACCCTCGACGAGTTCCCCGGGCGGTCGTTCAAGGGCACGCTCGTGAGGAACGCCAACTCGATCGACCCCGCCTCCCGCACGCTGCTGGTCGAGGTGGACGTCGACAATCCACGCGGAGAGCTGCTGCCCGGGGCCTACGTCTTCGTTCACCTCGAGCTTCCCAAGCAGGTTGCGTCGGCCACGATTCCCGCCAACGCGCTGCTCTTCCGCGCCGAGGGATTACAGGTCGGGGTCGTCCGGGATGGCCGGGCGCAGCTCGTTCCGGTCACGATCGGGCGTGACTATGGCACCACCGTGGAGATCGTCGCCGGTCTGCAGCCGACCGACCGGGTCATCGTCTCGCCATCGGACTCGCTCACCAGCGGCACCCGCGTGCGGATCGCGGGCGCGCCCGCCGGCACCCGGCCATGAGAGCACGAGCCGCCGGCCTGGCCGGGCTCGCCGCCCTCTTGCTCGGCGGCTGCATGGTCGGCCCGGACTACACGAAACCGTCGGTGCCCATGACGTCTATATATAAGGAAGCGGACGGGTGGAAGGTTGCGCAGCCAGGCGACCACCTGCCGCGGGGGCAGTGGTGGGTGATCCTCGGGGATCCCGAGCTCCACGCGCTGGAGGAGCAAGTCGCGGCCGCCAACCAGAATCTCAAGATCGCCGAGGCGAGGTTGCGTGAGGCCCGGGCCTTGGTGCGTTTCAATCGGGCCGCGCTCTTTCCCACGATCTCGGCCGGCTTCGGTATCAGCTCCATCCGTGACTCCGCCAATCGTCCCTTCCTGACGCCGAACGTGAACACGGGCAGCTCCGGCGACCTCCTCTTCTCGCTCGACATGTCGTACGAGATCGACCTGTGGGGGCGCGTGCGCCGGACGGTGGCGGCGGCCCGCAACGAGGCCCAGGCCACCGCCGCCGATCTCGAGACCGCGCGGCTCAGTCTCCAGGCCGAGCTGGCGATGGACTACTTCGAGCTGCGGGCCGCCGACGCCCAGAAGCAACTCCTGGACGCGACGGTGAAGGCCTTCGAGGCGGCGCTTCGGCTCACGACGAACCGCTTCCAGGGCGGCGCGGCCCCGAAATCCGACGTCGCTCAGGCCCAGACCCAACTCGACACCACGCTGGCGCAGGCCACCGACGTCACGGTGCAACGCGCGCAGCTCGAGCACGCCATCGCGACCCTCATCGGCAAACCGCCCGCGGCCTTCAGCCTGTCGCCCCGTCCGCTCGACACCCCGCCGCCAGATATCCCGGTGGGTCTTCCGTCCCAGCTGCTGGAGCGCCGCCCGGACATCGCGGCCGCCGAGCGCCGGGTCGCCGAGGCCAACGAGCAGATCGGTATCGCCAAAGCCGCGTACTACCCGACCCTCATGCTGAACGCCTCGGTCGGATTCGAGGGAAGCTCGTTCGGCAACGCCCTGAACGCGTCGAGTCTCCTGTGGGCGGTGGGGGCATCGATCACGCAGACGATTTTCGACGGCGGGCGCCGGCGGGCCACGTCCGACGCGGCGCGCGCCGCCTACGATGCGACGGTCGCAGGCTACCGCCAGACCACCCTGACCGCTTTTCAGCAGGTCGAAGACAACCTCGCCGCGCTGCGCATCCTCGAGCAGGAGGCCCAGCAGCAGCGACGCGCCGTCGAGTCTGCGCAGCTGTCGCTGCAGCTCTTCACCAACCGTTACCGGGGCGGGGTCGACAACTACTTGCAGGTGATCACGGCGCAGACCGTGACCCTCTCCAACCAGCGCAACGAGATCGACATCCTCCGCCGTCGCATGGACGCCAGCGTGCTGCTGGTGAAGGCGCTCGGTGGCGGCTGGGACGTGGCCGAGCTACCGAAACCATAGCGGAGCTGGGTGCCTCTGGGAATTGGCGCGCCCCGCAATCCACCGCGGATGAGGATGTAACATGGCCGACTGGGTACGCGAGCTTCCGATCCACATCGAGGCGTTGAAAGGAGAGTTCATGAAGACTCGCTCGTACGTCCTGCTGTTCGTGCTGCTCGGTGTGACCCTCTCGGTTCTGTGGATGGGACAGGCCGCTTCGGCGGACAAGGTCATCGTCGCGCGAGCTGCGGACGTCGACGGAGCGAGCGTGCACTATCTCATGGCCGGTCGTGGCGCACCGGTCATCCTCCTTCACGGCTACACGCAGACGTCGCGGATGTGGCGACCGATCATCCCCATACTCGCGGAAAAATTCAGGGTGATCGCACCCGACCTGCCCGGGATTGGAGACTCCGACATCCCGCGCGGCGACGTTGACATGACGACGGCAGCCACCCGCATCCGCGCGCTGGCGAAGTTACTGGGCGCGGATAAGGCTAGCGTGGTCGGCCACGACATCGGCCTGATGGTCGCGTATGCCTATGCGGCCCAGTTCCCCGCGGGCGTGGAAAAGCTCGTGGTGATGGACGCGTTTCTACCAGGCGTGGGCGGGTGGGAGAGCGTGTACAACAACCCGGGCATCTGGCATTTCCGCTTCAACGGGCCGACGCCCGAAGCGCTGGTCCGTGGACGCGAGCGCGCGTACTTCGAGCACTTCTGGAATGATTTTGCCGCCGACAAGACACGGTCCATCCCCAACGCCGATCGAGCCGCCTACACGGCGGCGTACGCCAGGCCAGGACGGATGCGTGCGGGCTGGGCGTACTTCGTGTCGTTCCCGAGGACGGCGAAGGACTTCGCGCAGCTTTCCGAGCGGACGCTGCCGATGCCAGTGCTCGCAATCGGTGGCGCCAAGGCGAATGGCGAGCTGCTCGCTCAGCAGATGAAGCTCGTCGCCTCGGACGTGACGGTCGTCGTGCTCAGCGACACCGGCCACTGGGTGCTCGAGGAGCGGCCGAAAGAGACCACCGAAGCGCTGATGAAGTTCCTGTGAGCTAGGGTCCTCCGCTCGAGATCACGTCAAAGGACGCGACGCTGATCTGGTAGGCCGTCGCGCCCGGGATCGCCGGTGCGGTGAAATAGCCGCGATCGCCCGGAGCGATGTCGCCGAACGTCCAGCCAAAAGCCTGGGCGACTGAACGTCCACCGCCATCCAGGCCATCGATCTGCAGCCGCACGTTCGTGACCCGGAACGGCGATGCGTTCTGGACGTAGCCTTCGATCGTCGGCACCGAGCCGTACCCGCGGTTGTTCCAGGTGACGTGAAACCACGGTGCCGGTGATCCGCCGAAGTTCTGGGCCCACGCCGTCGTCGACACGGCGAGGATCAGCATGATCCAGGCTCGACTCACGGGCCTCCTCCCCGGCCCTGGTCGTAGGCGAAGATGGTCACGCGATAATTCGCCGCCGGCTCCACCCGCACGTCGAAATGCACGGTCTCGAACGGTCCGATGGTGCCGCCGAGCCAGACGACGCGCTGGCTGAGGATTCCGCCCTGATCGTCGAGTCCTTCCACGAGGAGTTGAACGCGGCTGGCGGTGGCACCGTACCGGTTCTGCACGCTGCCGCTCACGACCCTGCGACCGCTCTGCGTGTCGGGCTGCCAGTTGATGGTGAAGTACCGCTCCCATCCGGGCAGGATGGAATGAAGCTCGCGGGTGGGCGCCGCTGGCGTCGTTCCCGTCGACGCACAGCCGGCGACCCCGCCGATCAGCACCATCGCGGCCAGCACGTTGGTGGCTTTCATCGCAAGCGTCCCACGGACGTCGCGAACGCGACGTAGGGCGGCACACGCTGAACCGATGTGGCGATGACGCGGTCCCTCGCTTCCGAAACCGTTCCAATCACGAGGACGCGGTCGCCCGTCACCAGCCCGTGATACTCATCCTGATCGACGTGCGACAGATCGACGTTGATGGCTGCCGGACCACCGGCTGCGATGACCGCACCTTCCAGGCCAATCACCATGACCTGCCCGGCAATCCACTCCACCCGTCCCACAAGCACGATCGGAATGTCTTCCGCTGCGCCAACGCCGACCCACAGCACCGACATCAAGCCGACGCCGACGAGCGCGATCGCAAGTGCCTTGCTGAATCCACGTCGGTTCGTCATGCTCGGAAGCCTCGATGCGCCAACCCGCGCAGGCGCTTACCCTTCGTGCGCAACCAACGGCGTGTTGCCCAGATGCTCGGAAGCGAACCAGACCTGCAGCTCGTTCGTCCGAATGACCTCGCTCACGAGGAGGTCGTTGGTGCCGTCATCACCCGCCTCTGCCGCTTGCCGCGCCATCGCCCTCGCCTCCTTCAGGACGATTTCGTGGGCATGGAGCAGTCGGGCGATTTGCGTGGGAGCCTCCTCCCGGCCTCGCGGCGGCCGCGGGATCAGCGTCATCTCGGCCACGTCGTGGGCCATGGCAATGCTCACGCCGCCAAGCGACTGGATCCGCTCCGCGATGGCGTCGACCATCCCGCTCTGTTCATTGAAGTGCTTGTCGAAGAGCAGGTGGAGCTGGTAGAAGGTTGGCCCGCTGACCTGCCAGTGGTGCTTCTTGTACAGATCCCGCAAGGTCATGGTGTCGACCAGCAGCTGGTTGAGATTCTCGGCGCTGATGCCGCGAACCGACGCGTCGAGCGCGATGGAAACGTGAGCCACCGTCCCGTAGTGCTGGAGCTCCTTGGGGTGCGGGGTGTACCGCTCGGTCAGCGTGAG
This sequence comes from Candidatus Rokuibacteriota bacterium, assembly GCA_003220615.1. Taxonomy (GTDB): domain Bacteria; phylum Methylomirabilota; class Methylomirabilia; order Rokubacteriales; family CSP1-6; genus 40CM-68-15. The sequence continues at coordinate 7,463 of QHTB01000063.1, read as the reverse complement.
GTTGTCCTGTCGCTTGCTCATGATCCGTCATCCCTCCGGTATTGAGACGCCGAGCCGCTTGCCGTCGTTGCACTGCGACCCTTATCCATCGGGTCGCATCTCAAGGATGTGAGCCTTTGTGCCTGTTGCGGGCAGCGCGTCGGCGACAGCGGCGATCTCTGCGGCTACCACGTTCTCGGTGACGGCAGTGACTGGGCGACCGGTAACCGGATCATGTGCGACTTCGTTCACCGCGGCATCGTTCCACTCACGCCACGTGAGGTCACCTGCACCTCGATCGACGTTCTCGGGATGGAGCTGGTCCTGGCGGCGGCATAGGCGGGGCCTCGCCAGGCCCCGCCCGTGTCTACTCACGGTTTCGATGCAGACATTCTTCGCTCCTACACCTTCAGCTGATCGCGGATCGGGAGGCGGCGGATTCTCTTGCCTGTCGCCGCGAAGATCGCGTTGCACAACGCGGGCGGGATCGGTGGCACGCCGGGTTCGCCGACACCGCCCATCGGCTTGTCGTAGTCACCGGGGACGATGTGCACGCGGATCACCCGCGGCGCCGCGTCCATGCGGGTGACTTCGTAGGAGTTGAAGTTGTCCTGCTCCACGCGGCCGCCCTTGAAGCTGATCTCGCCGAGCGTCGCGACGCCGACGCCCATCACGCAGGCACCCTCCATCTGCGAGCGCACCCGGTCAGGGTTGACGGTAGCGCCACAGTCGATTGCCATGTCGACCCGCGGAATCGTCACCACACCCTTGTCGTCGACGGCCACCTCCACGACCGCAGCGATGTAGCTCACGAAGCTGTAGTGCGCGGCGATACCGAGGCCATGGCCCTTGGGCAGCTTCTTGCCCCAGCCGGACTCGCGGGCAACCGTCTCCACCACGCGCCGCAGCCGGCCGGTGTCGACCGGATACCGCTCGGGCGACTCGCCGTGGTTCCACGTATCGCTCAGCGTTTCCGGGCTCACCTGACGGGCCGGGCCGATCACCTCCAGCAGGAAGTCCTTCGGGTCACGGCCGGCGGCTGCGGCCAGCTCGGCAACGAACGACTGGACGGCGAACGCGTGGGGAATGTTCGAGACCGAGCGGAACCAGCCGATCCGCGTGTGGGCGATCGCCTCGGGATTCTCGATCCGGACGTTGGGAATCGCGAACGGCACGTTGATGACGCCCATGCCCAGCTCGAAGGGCGCCTCGTTCTTCGCCGCCGCATTGAAGGTGGAGATGATCGTCGGCGCTACGCTACGATGCAGCCAGGCAACGGGCTTGCCCTGCCCGTCGACGCCGGCCTCGAGATGCTCGACCGACACCGTGTGGTAGTAGGAATTGTGCAGGTCGTCCTCACGCGTCCACGTTACCTTGACCGGCTTGCCGTCCACTGCCTTGGAAAGCACGGCGGCCTCGATGGCGTAGTCCGGCTTGGACTTGCGTCCGAAGCCGCCACCGAGCAGCGTGACGTGCACGGTGACGTCGTCCGCTGACATGCCCAATCGCTTCGCGACCAGGTCACGCGCCGCCTGAGGCGATTGGAAGCAGCCCCAGACCTCGCACTTTCCGTTCGCGATGCGCACGGTCGCAGCGGGCGGTTCCATCGTCGCGTGCGCGAGATGGGGAATGTAGTACTCGGCCTCGTAGCGCCGCGCGGCGCTGGCCGCGGCTACCGCGAAGTCTCCGTCGTTGCGGACCACCTTCCCGGGCTTGCGCGCCGATTCCTCCAGCGATGCCTTGAACGCTGTCGAGTCGTACCCGGCATTCGGGCCATCGTCCCAGGTGATCTTGAGCGCCCGGCGTCCCTGCATGGCCGCCCAGGTGTTGCGCGCGAGGACCGCAACGCCACCCACCGGATTGAAGTGAGCGGGAGGCGGACTGTCCTCGATCGGCACGACACGCTCGACACCCGGCACCTTGAGCGCTTCGGCGGAGTCGAAGCTCGCCACCTTGCCGCCGTAGACGGGCGGACGCGCCACCACGGCGTAGAGCATCCCATCGAGCCGGGTATCGATGCCGTACTGCGCCTTGCCGGTAACGATGTCGCGGCCATCGACCAGCTTCAGCTGGCCCTTGCCGATGTAGCGGAACTGTTTCGGATCCTTGAGCCGCAGCATCTCCCGCGCCGGGACGGGCTGACTGGCGGCGGCCTTGGCGAGCGATCCGTACCCGAGGCGCCGGCCGGTTGGACGATGCACGACCTCGTGGTTCCTGGCTTCCACCTCGGTCACGGGTACCTTCCAGCGTTCGGCCGCGGCTGCCTCCAGCATGGCGCGCGCCGCAGCGCCGCAGCGGCGCATGGGCTCGAAAAAGTGCCGGGTGCTCCGCGAGCCGTCGGTGTCCTGGTTGCCGAACCGCTTCTCGTCTCCGGGCGCTTGCGCGACGCGGACCCGCTTCCAGTCGGCCTCGAGCTCGTCGGCCACGATCATGGGCATGCCGGTCCTGACCCCCTGCCCCATCTCGGACCGATGGCAGACGATCGTGACCGTGCCGTCCTCGGCGATCGACACGAACGCCAGCGGGTTGTCGACCCAGCCGTTGGGCATCCCATCCGCACCGTACTTCTTGGCCTCCTGAGCCGATGCCGCCGACGGATATCCCACCGCGAGCACGAGCCCGCCGAGCGAGATGCCTTGAAGGAACCGGCGCCGGCTCACGTTGGCCACGATCAGCGGCGCGTTCATCGCGTCCCTCCCTGCCTCGCCGCCGCCTGCTTGACCGCGGCGCGGATCCGCGTGTAGGTCCCGCAGCGACAGATGTTGCCGCTCATGGCCTCGTCGATCTGGGCGTCGGTCGGCTTCGGCGTGCGCTTGAGGAGCGCGGCCGCGGACATGATCTGGCCGGCCTGGCAATAGCCGCACTGAGGCACGCCCACGTCGACCCACGCCGCCTGCAGCGCCTTGCCGACCGCGTCCGTCCCGACCGCCTCGATGGTGACGACCTTCTTGTTCGCCACCGCCGAGATCGGGGTGAGGCAGGAGCGCACGGCTTGACCGTCGACGTGGACGGTGCAGGCGCCACAGAGCGCCATCCCGCAGCCGAACTTGGTCCCGGTCAGGCCCATCTCGTCTCGCAGCGTCCACAGCAGGGGCGTCTCTCCGGGCACGTCGACGCTCTGCCGCTTGCCGTTGATGTCGAGCTGGATCATCGCTGCTCTCCTCTTGTCATCGAGCCGTCACGGCGAACTGCGCCGCGAGTCGCGCAACTGGCGATGCCTACTTCTTGACGCAACGAGCGTCCGCCCTCTGAAGCTCGCCGATCTTCTGGTCATCGAACGGGATAGGAGCGCACCCGTGCCCCTTTTCGCACACGAAGTCGAACCTGGCCGCCGGCTGATGGCAACTGAGGCACGTCCGGCCTTGCGCGAGGTTGACGACGTTGTCTCCCCGATCCCTGATCCTGGTGCCGGCCTCGGAGACGTCCAGAGCGAAGAACTCCCAGCCGTTCGTCCTGGGAAATTTCTCACGCGGATGCTTCACCATCGCTTCGAAAGGGACCAGCTGCAGGATCGTGCCAACGGGGTACTCCCTGTCCGGTTTGCTGTCGCGGAAGATACGCATGGCCTCGTTCAACTTTTTCGGATCAGCGTGCTTGATGCGGGTATTTCTGACCTTTGGCCAGTCGAGGATGCAGCCAAAGGTTTGCTCGGAAACGGCAATGTCGTCCGCGGACGCGCTGTACACCATGCAGAAGCCAAGTCCCGCCGCCAGGAGGCCCCGCTTGACCACACGAGCCGAGAGTCTACCCACGAGCGCGTGTCGCATCACCGCTGCCACAGGATCTCGTGGGCCTCGAGGGGCACCACGGCCGCGGGATGGGAGGGCACGAGCCGCGGCGTATAGTCGCCGGCGGCTCGCACGGCGGGAATGCTGACGCTGTACTCGTAGCCGTTGACCGGGCCGTCGAGCTTACGGCCACGGACCATCACGTGCCGCTCCGGCCCCTTGCCATTTGCCGCTTCGGCGTAGAGCTCGACGCGGACGGCATCGGCGTCGAGACGACCAAGGAAAACCTCGACGCTGATGTCGTGTCGGGTGTCCTGCGTCGCCGCCCGAAGTGTGCCGAAGCGCGCGTCGGGCCAGTACTGGGCGAGGTCGCGCGCCCAGCGTACGAGCTGCCTCCCTAGCTCCCCCTTGTCGGCGCACCGCGCGCGATAGCGCGTCGCCGCTGGAACGTAATAGCTGTCCGCGTATTCCCGCACCACACGATTCGTCGAGAATCGGGGGGTCAGTCGAGCCATGCTCGCACGCATCTTCGCGATCCACGCGGGCGGAATCCCGCGCTCGTTTCGCGTGTAAAAGGCGGGCACGACCTCACGCTCGAGCAGCGTATACAGTGCGTCGGCCTCGGCGGCGTCCCAGCCAGGATCGTCGCCATGCTCCTGGCCGTCGCCCAGCGCCCAGCCGACCTCCGGCTCGTACGCCTCGGCCCACCAACCGTCGAGCTCCGAGAGATTCAGGCCGCCGTTGACGAGCACTTTCATCCCGCTCGTTCCACTGGCTTCCCACGGCCGCCGCGGCGTATTCACCCAGACATCGACGCCGCGCACGAGGTGCTCGGCCAGGAGCATGTCGTAGTCTGCGATGAAAATCACCCGGTGGCGAACGTCCGGACGGCGAATGAACTGGATCCACGCCCGGATCAGCTCCTGCCCACCATGATCGGCGGGATGCGCCTTGCCGGCGATGACGAGCTGGACCGGCTGCTCCACGTTCGTCAGGATCCGGAGCAGCCGGCCCGGATCGTGGAGCAAGAGATTGGGACGCTTGTAGGCGGCGAACCGTCGCGCGAATCCGAGCGTGAGTACCGTGGGGTCCAAACCTACGCACATCGCCGACGCCTCGTCCGCTCGTAAGCCCATGACGGCAACCTGCTGCACGGTTCGCTCGCGGGCGTAGTCGACGAGGACCTTGCGCGCGGCGGTACGGAGACCCCACAGCTCGGTGTCGGACGCGCTCGCCGCGTCGCGCTCGATCGACTCCAGCGTTTGGCGCCACCGCTCCGTTCCGCACGTCTTCGTCCACAACGCGTCAGCCTCCGGGGACTCCCATGACGGCGTGTGGATGCCGTTGGTGACGTGGGCCACCGGAACCTCGACGTTCGGCCAGCGAGGAAAGAGCGACTGGAAGATGCGCCGGCTCACCTCGCCATGGAGGCGGCTCACGCCGTTGACCGCGCCGCTGCCCCTGACCGCGAGATACGCCATGTTGAATGGTTCGTTGGGGTCGTCGGGATTCTCCCGGCCGAGCGCCAGGAGATCGCGCAGCGAGACGCCGAGGCGTTCCTCGGCGTAGTGCCGGAGGAAGCGCTCGATGAGGGCCGGCGGGAAGCGGTCGAAGCCCGCCGAGACCGGGGTGTGCGTGGTGAAGACGTTGCCTGCGCGGGTGGCCGCCAGCGCGGCGTCGAAGGGACACCGGCTGTCCTCCATGAAACTGCGGGCGCGCTCCAGCACGGCGAAGGCCGCGTGCCCTTCGTTGAGATGGCAGACCTCGGGCTCGAGCCCGAGCGTTCGCAGCAACCGCCAGCCCCCGATTCCCAGCAGAAGCTCTTGCTGCAGCCGGAGATCTGTGCCGCCTCCGTACAGCTCGCTGGTGATGCCCCGGACGGCCGGCGGATTCGCGGGGTCGTTGCTGTCGAGCAGATAGAGGACCACACGACCGACCTGAACCTGCCAGGCGCGGAGCCAGACCCTGTAGCCCGGCAGCTCGACCGGGAGGCGCAGCAGATCGCCGCTCTGGCTTCGCACCGGAGTGATGGGCAGCTGGTCGGGATCGTTGTAGGGGTACAGCGCCTCCTGGCTGCCATCGGCGGTGATCACCTGGCGAAAATATCCCTCTTGATACAACACGCCGACGCCGGTCACCGGCACCCCGAGATCGCTGGCGGCCTTGAGCTGATCACCCGCGACGTTCCCCAGACCGCCCGAGTAAATCGGCAGAGCCTCGCTGAGCGCGAATTCCATGCTGAAGTAAGCGACCCGGCTGAGCGGCGACTGCCCGTGGGCCTGCTGAAACCAGGCCGGTGCGGTCAGATACTGATGTCGCCGATCCAGCAGGTCTTTCACGCGCTGTCGGTACTCGGGTCGCGCCAGCAGGTCTTGAACCCGGCGGGGTGAAGCCGTCTGGAGCACGGCCCACGGGTTATGCGTCAACGCCCAGAGCTCGGGATCGAGCTGGGCCCACAGCTCGTCAGTGGCGCGGCCCCACGACCAGCGCAGGTTCAGCGCGAGCTGTCTGAGCGCGTCGATCCCGATGTCCTGCGTCTCGCTCATGACCGCCGCTCCTTGAGCTGTAACAGGAAGCCTTCGATCCGGCTCGCGATCTCTTCGCCATGCGTCTCGAGCGCAAAATGGCCCGTGTCCAGAAGATGCGTCTCGGCGTTCGGCAGATCGCGACGGTACGGGCTGGCACCTTCAGGTGGGAAGATGAAGTCGTTCTTGCCCCACACGATCAGCGTCGGAGGCTGATACGTCCGGAAGAAGGCCTGAAATTGCGGGTACAGTGGCACATTCGTCCGGTAGTCGTAGAAGAGATCCATCTGGATTTCCCTGTTCCCCGCGCGATCCAGGCCTACCTGGTCCAGGATCCAGGTCGTCGGATCGAGCAGCGTGCGATCGGCCACGCCGTTCTCGTACTGCCAGCGCGTCGACTTCGCCTCGACCAGGAAGTGAAGGGCTGCTCGGTTCTCGGGCCGTGGGTCGGCCCAGTATTTCTTGATGGGATCCCAGAACTCGCGCAAGCCCTCGTCGTAGGCGTTACCGTTCTGGACGATGAGCGCCTGCACCTGCTCGGGGCGGCGCAGCGCGAGCCGGTAGCCGACGGGCGCGCCGTAGTCCATCACGTAGAGCGAAAATTTGCGGAGCCCGAGATGCTCGACGAGCGCGTCGACCACGTTGGTCAGGTTCTCGAACGTGTACTCAAAATTCGCGCGGTCCGGCATGCTGCTCTGGCCGAAGCCCGGATAGTCGGGCGCGACGACGTGGAAGGAGCCGGCGAGGCGCGGGATCAGGTTCCGAAACATGTTCGATGATGTCGGGAACCCGTGCAGGAGCAGGAGCGCCGGCGCATCGTGTGGACCAGCCTCCCGATAGAAGATATCGAGAGCATCGAGGCGGGCGGCCTTGTAGTGCATCACGCCTTGAAGAACGCGAGCAGGTCCTCGTTCACCTGGTCCTTGTGCGTGGTGCACATTCCGTGCGGCGCGCCCGGGTAGACCTTCAAGCTGGCGCGCTTGACGATCTTGGCCGATAGCTCGGCCGAGTCGGCGATGGGCACGATCTGATCGTCGTCACCGTGGAGGATGAGCGTCGGAACGTCGATCTTTTCGAGATCCGGGGTCAGGTCCGTCTCGGAAAACGCCTTGATGCAGAAGTACGACGCCGGAAGGCCGGCCATCATGCCCTGCCGCCAGAACGACTCGCGCACGCCTTCGGAGACCTTGGCGCCCGGCCGGTTGTAGCTGTAGAAGGGCAGGCTGAGGTC
>QHTB01000080.1 GCA_003220615.1 Candidatus Rokuibacteriota bacterium | reverse complement strand
TGCTCAACTGCGTCGTGAGGAGCTTGGCGAGCTGCGAGGACGTCAACCCACTGGCACGGATCTCGCCCACCAGCGGAAAGGAGATCTTGCCGTCGGGGCGAACGGGCATGGTCTGATCCAGTTCCTTGTAGTCCCACACCTGGATGTGCAACACGTCGTCGTCACCGATCACATACTCCCCGTCGCTCCAGGCAGGACCCCTCGGGAGCAGCATCGTGGTGACGGCGCCCAGGATCAGGACCAGAGCGACTCGTCGAAGCCAGTCGTTGTGCTGAGTCATCGCAGGACTCCTGTTCGTTTATTCGCCCAGAAACGACACCGCTGCCACCAGGGTTCGATATTCCCATCGCGGGAACCGTAGTAGTCCCCATACCGGCCGTAGTAACGGCGCGTCTCGCGTGGCGAGACCTGGTTGAGCACGACTCCCAGCAGCGAGGCGCCGGCCTTCTCCAGCAGATCCTTGGCGCGGACGAGGTCGTGCCGCTGGGTCTCGCCAGCCCGGACGACGAGGATGACTCCATCCACGAGAGAGGCCAGGATCAGATTGTCGGCGACGGCCAGGACCGGAGCCGAGTCGAAGAGGACAAGGTCTGCGTGGCTGGTGAGGAGTTCGAGAGCGCCGCGGAGCTTCGCAACGGTCAGAAGGACTCCGGGCTTGGCCGTTCCGGTGGAGCCTGCAGGCAAGAACACGAAGCCCTCCCGGATGCCCTGGCCCGCCCGGGGCCAGGGCACGTTGCCCGTGAGCATGTCCGCCAGGCCGGGTTGAGGGGGGCATCGAAGCCCCCGATGCAACGAAGGCCGGCGGAGATCGGCATCAATCAAGATGAGACGACGCCCCAGCTCCCAGAACACCCAGGCCAGGTTCAGGACGATCGTGGACTTTCCTTCCTTCGGCCCCGCGCTGGCCAGCATGATGGACTGAAGCTTGCGCGAGCCGTTGAGCGACTCAAGGGAGGTCCGGATGGAGCGACATCCTTCAACTGGCAGCGTGTCGGGGATCGAGCCATTGACGAGGTTCAGCGGCTCTCGCTCGACACCGGTCGTCGGCTGATGGCCGGCGATCGTTGGCAGCCACCCCAGCACGGGAAGCCCCGTCGCGTCGAAGACGTCGTCCTCGGTCTCGATGGGCTGGTTGAAGTATTCGATGACGCCGGCCACGCCCACGCCCAGGCCGAACCCGAGCAGAATCCCCAGGAGGATGATCTTTTTCGCTGGCGCGTTGTTGGGGCCCAACGGCAAGGTGGCGCGATCGATCACGCGGAGACCCCGATCCTCGCCCTGTTCCTGGACCCGGGCGGTGCCAAGCTTCTCGCTGAGCGTGGCGTAGAGAGAGCGGTGTGTTTCCACTCGTCGCAGGACTTTCGAGGTCTCCCACTCCTCCGCGCCCAGCGCCGATAGCCGGCTCGACAGGCGGGCGATCCTCTGCTTGAGGACGTCCTCGCGGTTTTGCAGGGAGGCCAGCTCCACCTCGGCATCGGCGACCTGTTTGGCCACCGCGGCCTGATCGGCCGGGCCCAGCGTCAGCCGAATGGCCGACCGGCCTCCCGGCGAAATCGACGGAGGCGCCGCCAGGGCAGTCTTCAGCTCGTTGATCTCGGCCTGGGTGGATTTGACCAGGGGATGTTCGGATGCGTATTTCTCCTCGAGGGTCGCGAGCTTGGCCTCGAGGGCGGCCAGACGCTCGCTGAGCGCCTGGCGTGCAGCGCGGCCCGGCATCCCGGCTGAATCCTTTCCCCCCTTCAGACCGGCCAGCCGTCGTTTGGCGATTTCCTCGCTGGCCTGGATATCCGCCAGATTGCTCTCGAGCTGGGCGAGCTGGGCCATCTCGACCGAGGACCGCTCGGGAAGCTTGAGCGTACCGCCCCGCTGGTGCTTTGCCAGGCTCTCCTCGGCCTCTTGCAGGTTGGCTTTCGTCTGGGCCAGAAGGTTCTCGATGAACTGCCGGGTCGCGCGCGCTTCGTCCCGGATATGGGACCGACTCCGAGACTGCAAGACTTCAATGTAGGTGTTCGCCAGGTCCTTCGCGACCTGCGGATGATAGGCAATCGCGCGGATTTCGACCTCCCCCGACGGCAGGGACTCAAAGCGTACCCGAGCGGTCAGGAGCTCTCGGACGGCGCGTTGCTGCGGGCTGAAGACGACCGGTTCGTGCCCGAGCAGCCGCCGGATCAGATTCTGTCCGGCGAGGACGTAGTCCCTGTGCATGGCGTGCCTGATCAACTCGTTCATGCTGTCCTGAGGGAGGTTGTCTACTACGGCTGCGGCGAGCGACCGGCTACGCAGGACGGCCTGCTGATACGACGCATCGCCAGCGGGCATCCAGTCCCTGAGCGTGCTCACCGACCCTCGCCTCGGATCCTCGATGAAGATGGCGGCGACAGCCTCATAGCTCTTCGGGAGGAACAGGAGGGCCCAGACCGCGACAGGTGCGGCCACACCGACACAGACGATGAGGCTGAGCCTCCAGTGGCTGGCGATCCGCCTCAGCAGACCGAGGTAGCCTACGTGTGGTCCGCTCAACTCTTCCACCATAACCGGAACCCTCGCTGGTCACGCAGGTGGTGCGCCAGCGTTGAGGACGCCTTCATCTGGTCACGCCGCTCTATTGAGATTGGGGGACGGCCGCTCCGCCCGCGCTGCGCCCGGCCAGATGGCAGCCGTCGTCGACCTGCGGCCGAGGACGACGATCTTCACGGTGTTGAAGAGGATGCGGAGATCGAACCAGAGCGACATGTGCTTGACGTAGTAGAGGTCGTAGCGCAACTTCTCCGTTTCTTCGTCGACGTTGTTCGCGTAGCCGTAGCGGATCTGCGCCCAGCCCGTGAGCCCCGGCCGAACCATCAAGCGAAGGGAGTAGTACGGGATGTCTTCGCCGCTCTCCGGGGTGTTTCGAGCGACCAGGGCAAGCAGCTCGTAGTTTGAGACCGGATGGGGCCGGGGGCCCACGAGATTCATGTCGCCGCGGGCGATGTTCACGAACTGAGGAAGTTCATCGAGGTGGAACTTCCTGAGCCACTTCCCCACCCGGGTGATCCGGTGGCCGTTGTCCTGGACCCACTCGGACGTCCGGCAGCTCGCGGGATGCATGGTGCGAAACTTGATCAACTTGAAACGCTTCCCGCGCAGCCCGAGCCGTTCCTGAACGAAAAACAGCGGCCCGCGGGAATCCAGCTTGATGGCCAGGGCAATCAGGCTGAAGAGGGGGGCGAGGCCGATGAGCCCGACCAAGGCGGCGAGAAAGCTCACGGCGCGGGCGAGCGCCAGGGAGATCCAGGACTTCGGACAGTCCAGGGAGAAGATGACATTGGTCGACGTGAGCGACTCGATGGCGAGCTTTCCCGTAAGGCGCTCGTAAACCTCGACGCCGTCCTCGACCACGATTCCGCGCGTCCGCGCCTCGAGGAGCTGAGCAACGGGCCACCGCCCCCGCCCCTCGAGCGCGACGATGATCCGATGAGGCCGGACCAGGTCGACGATCTTGCCGAGTTGCTCGAGTGGGCCCCCCGGGAAGTAAAGGAACGGCAGTTCGCAGAGACCCGCCTCGTCTCCGACCACGCCAACGATGGTGAACCGAGGGTGCGCCTGGGCCCCGATCTCCTCGATCAACTTGCTGGCCAGGGGGCTCGTCCCCAGGATCAACACGCGCTCTAGAAACGGGCGGCGATGGTTAAGAACATGAGAAACCGCGTCGAGCGGCCCCCTCCGGATGAACCGGCCCCCGGCAATCCTGTTCGCCAGGAGAAGGAGGGAGAAGCCCGCGAGCAGGATCAACCCGAGATGAAGGGACGAACCGGGCGAAACTCCGGACGACGCGAAGGTCATAGAGGTTGTGGATTCAGCGGGCGGGGACGCCCTGCTGCAGCGTGATCAGCAGCACGATTCCGAGCACTGAATCCCTGTCGCTGGCGTCGAGCCTGCGCGCCACACGACGGGACGGTCGGGGAGAAGCCACCGCCGCGTCCACAGCCACCGGCTCGGGATTCGCCCCCGTCGCATTCATTTGTGGGGATGGCGGTGCCCCCGACTGACCCGAGGACATTGACAGGCCACCAGCGATGGCCAGGAGGAGACCGACGCTGAGAGTTTTCATGGTGTACCTCACGCGCACGGACTGGTGTGTCACCGCGATCATTCACGCACCGGTGTCACGATCACCCCCGCGTTCCCGGGGTGAGTGGCCCGCCGCCAGCGTACAGAGGAGCGGCCCGAGCTTATCGGCGGCGTGTCGAACGACGGGACCGGGATCGATGAGGTCATCGGCAACCACCAGCGGCGGACCCGCGGACGGCGCGAAGTCGACCCTCACCGGCTCCGCGCCCTCGGCGCTGTAACGCGCTCGGACCTTCATGGGCACCGGACCCGTGTTGACGACGACGTAATCGAAGGTATGGCGGGGTAAGCCGTGGGCGGCCAGTGCGTCGAGGTGGGCGGCCACGCCGTGGCCGTCCGTCTCTCCCGGCTCGGTCATCAGGTTGCAAACAAGAATCCTCGCCCCGGGCGCCGCCGCAACCGCCTCGACCATGCCGGGAACGACCAGCGTAGCGAGGATGCTGGTGTACAGGCTCCCCGGACCGAGGATCACAGCGTCCGCCGTCCGCAGGGCCTCGAGTACTCCTGGCGCGGGGCACGCATCGGGAGGGTCGATTCTGAGGCGTGCGATAGGCACTCCGCTCCGGGGAATCTGCGACTCCCCGCGAACCTGACGACCGTCGCCGAGTTTCGCCACGAGGTGAACGCGTGTGGTGGTGGCTGGCAGCACGACGTCCCGCACCCCCAACAGGCTCGCGGCGAGGCGGATCGCCGTCACCTCGTCGGCGGCGACCATGTCGAGGGCGGTCAGGAGGAGATTGCCCACGGGATGCGCCGCACCCGAGCCCCCGTCAAATCGGTATTGAAGCGCCGCCAGCACTTCCGGCGCCACGCGGGCCAGCGCGATGAGACAGTTCCGGATGTCTCCCGGCGGAAGGACGCCGTACTGCTCGCGCAGGACTCCGGAGCTCCCGCCATCGTCCGCCGCTGTGACCACCGCCGTGATCCGGCACTCCGGGGGCAGATGCCGGCGCAGCCCTCTCAGGACCACGGGTAACCCGCTCCCACCGCCCAGGGCCACGACGCGAGAAAGCTGCCGCTCGCGGCTGCGGCGGGCTCCCGGAAGAAGCCGACCCACGGACGAGTCCTCGGTGGGGTCCAGGTCGGCCGGGTACAGTCCGGCCCGACCGAATCGCTCACGTGGGTCCCGGGAACGTCATGGCCGACCGCTGCCCTCTCCTTCCGCGGGGGTGACTCGGGATCTATACGGAAAGGTCACGATTGCGTGCGATCGCGAGTGGAGCCGCGCGTCGATGTCCCGCCGCGACCGACGATCCCGACGCCGGCGCTCCGCCGCCACGGCGACCGTTTGCCGTCGGCGCTCCCCGAGCCGACGATCCAGGATCACCTCGATACGTCGCTCGGCGAACCGCTTGCGCAGATAGTGGTACAGGTCACCATGCTGCCGGGCCACGATGATCAGCTTGCGGGCCATCGTTGCCTCGTTCCGCCGTTGCCCGCAGCGCCCCCAGAATCTCGTCGGTATCCCAGTAGTTCCAGGTGTGGGCGATTTTCCCGTCTCGGAGTCGAGTGACCGTACAGCCGGGAACCTGCAATGGCCGTGCGGTCAGAGGAGCGCCACTGTATTCGTCGCGAGGCGTCCCGGTGGCCAGCCAACTCACGAGCACGTCGTCCCCTGCGGCAAGCGTGCCTTCGATGGTGAAGTGAAGGTCCGGAAGCACCTTGAAGGACGCCCTCATGGCGTGGCGGGCGGCCTCACGGCCACGGAGCGGCGGTGAACGTCGGTGCGTCTCGCTGATGTAGCCATCGTCCAGCAGCGCGGCGTAGCGGTCGACCTCGTGACCATTCCACGCGGCAAAGGCCTCGCGCACGATCCGGACTGCGGCCCGGTGCCCGGCGCCTTGAGATCGGCCGATTCGGCCCTCGACCGACCGCGCCGGCATCGGAGCAACCTCGTTCAACGCGTTGGCGTACCTGAGGTACGTGTCGAGCGACGTGACGACGACGTCGGCGACGGCCGTCACCAGGCCGATCCCGGCGAGCGATATCCGGCCCCACCATTCGATGACGATGCCCCGGTCGAGGACCCGCTCGAGGATCTCAGAAATGTTGTCCCTCATGGGGCCTTGAATCGTCACCCCACGCTCGGCGTCTACGCCGGGACCGCCAGCGTGCAGTCGACCTCCACCGCCACGCTCCGCTGGAGAAGTTCGACCGAGAGCACGAGGAGCCCTTTATTCGGCTTGGTGCGCACAAGAATGCCTTCGACGTCGGCCATCGGCCCGCGGAGGATTCGCACCCGCTGGCCCTCCTTCAGATAGGGGTGGAGCAGCGCCGGAAGACGGGCACTCACCACGCGTCGGATCGCCTCGATTTCCTCCTCAGGAACCACCGCCCGCTGGTCCCATCGCTCGCCGAGGATGCTCACGAGCCCCCGCGCCTTGCGGACCTCGACGTCGCTGTACTTGTCCAGCGCATCGTGGAGGAAGAGGTAGCCGGGGAACATCGGAATGTGGATCCGGTGTCGGAGGCCGCCGCGACGCGACCAGACTTCGATCGTGGGAAGAAAGGGATGGAAGGCCTTGGCGATCAACTGCTCGTACACGAGCTGCTCGTAGTGACTCCGCGTCCAGAGAACGTGCCACGGCGTGCCCGGCGATTCGTTGCCGTCGGTGCCGGCGTCCGTGGCGCCAGTCAGGAGAGCCGTCTCACTCATCGCGTCACCGCCCTAAGCTCAGGCGTCGGCAAGGCTTCGCCCCCTTCGGTTTCTGCCCCGCTCTCCGGAGCCCGAAAACCGCACACCGACATCGCACTTCTTCGTAGCCAAACCGTCCTAACCCTCAGGAGGCACGGTTTGCCGCGCCGGCTCAGGCAACCTAGTGGCCCCTGAGGGCGAGGCGCGTCTCCAGCGTCTATTCCGCCGGAACACTCACGAAATTCCGGTCTGCGACACCCTGCAAGAGTCCCTGGAAATCCTGCAGATCACCTTTGCAGAAGGCCCTCAAGCCAAGCTGTCGGGCTTCACGAACCAGCCTCGGATCTCCTGACCAGATGATCACGCGCGTTGTTGGGAGCTCCCTGAGCGAAATGCCCATGTCCCCGAGGACCGACCCATCGAGGATCACCGGCTCGCCAGTTTCCCGGAGCCACTGCCGGGCTACCTGAGCGCTGCTCGTCGCACGAACGATGAGGCCCAGACGTTCCAGGTATTCTCTGAGCATCTTGGCCACTCTCGGATCATCGTCGGCGACCAGAAGCTCCTGGCTCATCTCATCGCCTCTCACCGCTTCAGTTCTCGCTGCGCGAGAGCCGCGCCGGATCGCTAGATTTCGCTGTAACGGACCCAAGGGTAGGAACGAAGCCCGGCCCGAGCAATGAGGTGGAGACCCAAATCGAACCGGGGAAAGTCCTCAAGCTTGGTCGAGCAGCCTCGGGCCAGCGGTGCCTTCGACAATGAGCACTTCGACAAGCTCTTCCTTCGCCCTTCGCCGATCGGCTCGGCGTCGCTCGACGCTGACCGGCTGTTGGGTCGCCCGCCGCTCACCCGAGCGCCGGTCCACGACGACCTTGACGTCCTCCCGTCCGGCGAAAACGCGTCGAACCTCGTCTTCGAGATGGCCATAAGGCCGACGGATGATGATGCAGGTCATCCCAGGGCGTTCTCCTCGCCACGGGTTTGCGGTGGCGATCTTCAACAGAAAGGCGGGCAGGGGTTCCAACGCTATAGCGCGTCTCGCCGAGGGCGCCGAACCGTCGACCTTAGTCCCCGGTGGATCGCGGTGAGTGTGGACTGGAGGGTTTGGACGACGTTGACGTCCTTGAACAGGAGTTCCTCGGTCCTCAAGATCACGGCGGCGCTTTCGCCAAGGCTTGTTCCGGTCCTCCGGCCTTGTTGTTGCACGTTTCGGAACGCCTCGGGTTCGGAGAGCTTCTGCCGCCTCATCAGGACCCGTTTGGCCTGCTCCACCAGGGTTCTGGTCTTCAAGGCGTCCTTCA
>QHTB01000079.1 GCA_003220615.1 Candidatus Rokuibacteriota bacterium | reverse complement strand
CGGATGGCGAGCTGGGTCGCGTCGTCGAACATCTCGCGCTCGTCGGTGGCGCCGTACTCGCCCGCCTTGAGCTTGTCGAGCGCGGTCCAGAACCAGCCGGGAAACCCGTGGCTTCCCATCACATGCGTATAGAGGACGGGCAGGGACGTGGGCATGACGGCTCCTTTCGTCAGAAGAGGTGTTTCTGGATCTTGCCCACCGAGGTTCGCGGGAAGGTCCTACGGAACTCGACGTGCTCGGGGACCTTGAACCTGGACAGCCGCGCCGCGCACCAGGCGATCAGCTCGTCGGCGCTGCTGCGCGCGCCTTCCTCGAGAATGACGTAGGCCTTGATCGCGTAGTCGCGCAGAGGGTCGGGCACGCCGACGACGGCAGCGTCGAACACGGCCGGATGCTGCTTGAGCGTCTCCTCCACCTCGGAGGCGGAGACGTTCTCGCCGGCGCGCTTGATCATGTCCTTCTTCCGGTCGACGAAGAAGAAGTAGCCGTCTGCGTCCATCCACGCGTTGTCGCCCGTATAGAGCCAGCCGTCGCGGAGCGCGGCCGCCGTCGCCTCGGGGTTCTTGAAGTATCTCTGCATCAGGCTCATGCCGGGCTCACCCCGCACGATCAGCTCGCCCACCGTTCCCGGTGGCACCTCACGACCGGCATCGTCCACCACCTTGCACTCGTAGCCGAGGGTCGGCATCCCCATCGCGAGCGGCTTGGCGGGCAGATCGAGCGGGTGCATGAGCGGGAGCGACATCGTCTCGGTCATGCCCCAGATCTGCATGAGCGGCGCCCGGAAGCGTGCGTGCCACTCGTCGAACTGGCGGACGGTGATGTTCTGCGCGTAGGAGACCGCGCGCAGCTTCGTCTTGCCATCGCGCTCCGACGGAGGCTGGGCCAGCAGCATCCGAATCGGCGCTGCGAAGAGCGCGGCCAGCGTGGCCTCGTGGCGAATGGCCTGCTCGATGAAGCGGCTCGCGCTGAACCGCTCGATGACGGCCACGCTGCCTCCGGCCAGGAGCATCGGGATGAATGCGTGGAGCTGGGCGCCCGCATGAAACAGCGGCAGCACGATCAGGTGGCGGTCGTCGGGGCCCACGCGCATGGCTTTCGCCATCACCTCGCCGCCGTAGAGATAGTTCGCGTGGGTGAGGAGCACACCCTTCGGTTTGGACGTCGTCCCCGACGTGTACTGCATCGAGACCTCGTCGCGCGAGCTCACGCTGATCGCGGGCGGCGTCTCGGGCAGCCCAGCCAGCAACCGTTCCAGCGGACGGACGTCGACGATGTCGAGCAGCGCCGGGCAGCGATCACGTACCGCCCGGCAGGCCTCGACGCAGCGGGGCTCGGTCACGGCCAGGCGCGCCTCGGAGTGGGCGAGGATGTACGCCATCTCTTCGGCCGTGGACGCGGGGTTGGTCGGCACCATCACCGTGCCCGTGCGCGCCGCGGCCAGCCAGAACACGAGGAACTCAGGGCAGTTCCCGAGGTGGACGTTGAACTTCTCCTGCTGCTTCAACCCTCGCCTGGCGAGGAAGTGGGCGGCACGGTTCACGAGCCGGTCGAACGCTCGCCAGCTTTGCCACGGGCTGACGGCGCCGTCGGCGTCCTCGAAGCAGAGGAACGGCCGGTCGGGGAAGCGCGCCGCCTTGTCTGCGAGAGCGCCGCCGAGCGTGCGCGTACCGACGATGTTCATCGTCGCTTGGCGGCCGCCGCCTCGAGGCTGTCGGGCGCGCCGATGATGTCGCCGCTCACCGCAGCCATCTGGATCTCGGCGAAGCGCGGATCGTCGACGGGCACGTCCACGAACCAGTAGAGCGGGACGCCGGCCGCCACGAGCCGGCGCTGGAACGCGCGCAACAACGCGGCGTCTCGGTGCACGGCAGCAGCGTCGCGGCCGGTCTCGAGCGTGAAGGCGGCGAGTGTCCCGGCCGCCTCGCCAGTATTCCACTCGACCGGGTGAAGGCGGTAGCAGCCGTTGGTGATGTGGGTTGTCGCGAGGTTCTTCGCTCCGGCGATGAGGTTGCGCACGCGGATCGGGATGAGCGCGCCGAGCGGGATCTGGAAGGGGCGCGTTCGACACGAGACGCCGACGTCGTCCGCGCCGGCACGGTGGATGTCGATGGGATACCAGCCGAGGCCGACGGAGTCGGCGAACAGCTCGGCGCGAGCCCCCGGCTGATACTCGGCGGACACCTGGTGCTCGCGAATGGTGGTGAGGCCGCGCAGACGGCGGCACTCGCGGACGTACGGATACTTGCCGAGCCCGTCGACGGTATCGAAGACGTCGGGACGCGGACTGAGCTCCGGCCAGCCTCGGCCGCCGTCGGCGCGCGGCGCGTCGGTCCCGAGCCAGTAGAGGAACCCCAGGCTCACCCGCTTGGCGTCCTGCAGCGCCCGCGCCTGGGCGAGTGGCGCGCGGTCGAGAATCGATTCGTCGCGATAATCGTTCCCGGGCCAGTTGATCATGCTGATGTCGCGCGCGTACACGCCCGGGAAGAGCGTGTGGTCGATCAGCCGACGGTAGGTCCACAGCCCGCCCTTGGTGGACGGCGCCTGCTCCATCACCGCGTAGTCGAGCCAGCCCGTCGACTCGCCGTAGATCTCGCCGCCGTGGACGTGGATGCGCAGGGAATACGGCTGGCTGTCGCGGTAATGCTCGTAACGCTCGGGCCGAGGGATCGCGTGGTGAGCGCCGGAACCCGCGTTCTCGAGCACGAACGTGTACGTGAAGCTCTGAACGCAGTGCGGTTTGGCCTCGAGTGGCTGAGCGTGAGGCTCGCCCGTCTCGGCCTTGGTCTCCGCGCCGACGACGTACTCGGCGCCGGCGAGGGCCAGGAGATCGCCGAGCTCGGAGGCGTCGATCACCACACGAGGGCGCACGCGCGTCCACCGGCGCTCATCGAGATGAATGGCGAGTACCGCCTCCACACGATCACGGTTCGTCTCGACGCTGACGGCTTTCGTCCTGAGCAGGAGACGAAGACGGCCGTCGTTGACAGCAGGCGCCGCCATCGTCGTGAGCATGTCGAGGGCGACGCGGGGCTCGAAGGCCAGGCGAGTGACCCAGCACCGCCCGGGATTGGGATGGCGCTCGCGGGCCAACGCCGGCGACAGCCGGCGGTAGTGGTCGCGGATTGCTTCGCGGAGCGCGTAGTAGCTGCGCGTCCCACCGAAGCGCTCGATGTGGTCGTGCTCGTCGAGAGCCGAGACGCCCTGGGCCGCGAGCTGGCCGCCGATCCAGTCGGTTTCCTCGAGGAGGACGACTCGTCCGGTGGCGGGCAACTCGCGTGTGGCAGCGAGCGCGGCGGAGATGCCGCCAGTGCCGCCGCCGACGACGAGGACGTCGCACACGATCTCGTCGACGCGCCCGCTGGGCTCCACGTCGAAGACGGCGCGGGCGGGATCCCCGCTCGCACGAACGGCCATCACGTCGAGAACGGCCGTCATGCGCCGAGATACAGCCGCTTGACCACGTCGGTCTCCCGCAGCCCGGCAGCCGGGCCGGCGAGCGAAACGTGGCCGGACTCGAGGACGTACGCGCGGTCGGCCAGCTCGAGCGCCATGGAAGCATTTTGCTCCACGAGCAGGATCGTCAGGCCTCGCTCAGGCAGGCTGCGGATCGTGCGCGCGATCTCCGCCACCACGATCGGCGCCAGCCCGAGCGACGGCTCGTCGAGCAGCAGGTACTTCGGCTTCGCCATGAGGCCGCGGGCGATGGCGAGCATCTGCTGCTCGCCGCCGGAGAGCGAGCCGCCGAGCTGAGTGCGTCGCTCGCGCAGGCGAGGGAAAAGGTCGTAGCACGCCGTGAGATCGGTGGCGAGGTTGCTCCGGTCAGCGCGCTGGTAGGCCCCCATCAGAAGATTGTCGAGCACGGTGAACTTGGGAAAGATCTGGCGGCCCTCGGGGACGAGGATCAGGCCCCGCCGCACGCGCTCGAAGGGCGGCCGACGGGTGATATCGACACCATCGCAGCGGACGGCGCCCGCCGACGGCGCCTTGAGTCCCGCGATGGTGCGAAGGGTCGTGCTCTTGCCCGCCGCGTTGGGCCCGATGACGGAGACGATCTCCCCGGGCCGCACGGTCAGGCTCACGTCGCGCAGCACGTGCGACTTGCCGTAGTGGCAGTTGACGCGATCAAGCTCGAGCACGGGTGGTCCCGAGGTACGCCTCGACGACCTTGGGATCGTCGAGGACCTGATCCGGCGGACCCTCGGCGATCTTCTCGCCGTGATCGAGGGCGATGACGCGGCCGGCGATCCCACGCAGGAAGCCGATCTTGTGATCGACGATGCAGAGCGTGGTGCCGGCCGCGTGGACCTTCACGAGGACTGTGGCGAGATTCGTCAGCTCTTCACGGCCGAGGCCAGAGCCGGGCTCGTCGAGCAGCAGCAGCTCGGGCCGGCACATGAGCCCCATCGCGATGCCCAGCATCTTCTCCTCGCCATAGGAGAGATTACCCGCAAGCTGATGCGTCGCCGCGGTCAGATCGCAGAGGGTCAGCACTTCCTCGACCTCGTCGCGCAGTGCGGCCTCGGCGGCGCGGCCGCCACCGTAGAGCTCGGCCACGCGCCGGACGCCGAGCTGGCGCTTCAGCGCGAGGTGCGTGGCGATGAAGACGTTGTCGAGCACGGAGAGCTCGGCGAACACCTGGGGGTTCTGGAACGTCTTGACGAGACCTCGGGTCGCGACCTGGTCGGGGCGGAGGCCGCCGATGTTCTCGCCTTTCCACAGCACTGCGCCGGCGCTCGCCGGAGCCAGCCGCGCGATCACGTTGAGGAGCGTCGTCTTGCCGGAACCGTTCGGGCCGATGATGCCGACGACCTCGCCGCGCTCGACCGTGAACGACACGTTCGAGACGGCGATCAGGCCGCTGAAGCGCTTGGTGACCGCGCGGACCTCAAGCAGCACGCCGTGCCCTCCACGCCACGAGCGATCCCACGATGCCGCGGGGCATGACGAGGATCGCGAAGATCAGGATGGCGCCGTAGAGCATCGCGCGCAGCTCGCCACGCAGGTCGATGACGTGAGGCAGCCCGGTGAGGATCAACGAGCCAACGATAGGTCCGGCCAGCGTGCCCTGGCCGCCGAGCAGGACCATCGCCAGGATCTCCATCGACTGGTTGATGCCGAGATAGCCGGGATCGATGTAGCCCGTGTAGTAGCCGTAGAGGCCACCGGCGAAGGAGGCGAGCGCGCTCCCGACGGCGAAGGACAGCAGCTTGTAGCGGAACACGTCCACGCCGAGCGTGCGGGCGAGATCCTCGTTGAGGCGGATGGCCGCGAAGCAGCGGCCCATCCACGAGTGGAGCACCCGGACGCACACGAGGACGGTGACGGCGAGCGCGACCAGCGTCACGTAGTACCACGCCACCGGCCCCCGCACGGCCACCCATCCGGTTCCTGGCCACCAGAAGGTCGGCCGGCTCGACACGACGAGGCCAAGCGTGCCGTTGGTGACGGAGTTCCAGTTGAGCACGATGAGCCGGATCATCTCCGCGAAGGCCAGGGTGACCACGGCGAAGTAGAAGGTCTTCAGCCGGAACTTGAAGCAGATGGAGCCGACGACGACGGCGAGGAGCACGGCGCCGGCCGCCGAGGGCAGCGTCGCCAGCCAGAAGGGTAAGCCCGCGTGGACGACGAGGAGGTGAGTCGCGTAGGCCGACACGCCGAAGACGGCGGGATGGAACATGGTGAGCTGGCCGGTGAAGCCGAAGATCAGGTCGAACGTCACGGCCAGGATCCCGTAGATGAACGTGAAGATGAAGATCGTCAGCACGAAGTCGCTGCGCACCGCCAGCGGCAACGCGGCGAGCACCACGAACAGGGTGGTCCCGAGTTTCATTCGCTTCCGAACAGTCCCGACGGCCGGAAGAGAAGGATCGCGACGAGGACAGCGAGGCCGTAGGCATCGCGAAAGGCCGTCGGAAGGAAGATGGATCCCACCGCTTCGATGATGCCGAGGATGACACCGCCCCACAGCGAGCCCATGAGGCTTCCGATGCCGCCGAGGATGGCGGCTTCCATTCCTTTCAGCACGTAGACGCCACCCATGGCAGGCTCCAGCGAGTAGAGGCTCGCGTAGAGCGCGCCGCCGAGGCCGGCCAGCCCCGTCGAGTACAGCATCACCGCGGTCTCCAGTCGCGGGGTGTGGACGCCCATCAGCTGAGCGGCTTCGGGATTCTGAGCGTAGGCGAAGGCGGCGCGGCCGAGCCAGGTGCGGGCGAGGGCGACGTACGTGCCGACGATGACGACGACGATCACGCCGAACACGACCAGCTTCATCTTCGGCAGCCCGACGTCGCCGAGGCGGATCGCGCCCGGCAGCACGTAGCTCATCTCGAGCGGTGTGGCCGTCCACAGGAGCAGCGCCGCGCTCTCGAAAATGGAGATGAGGCCGATGGAGACGAGGAGGCCGTTGACGAGGTTGTTGCGGGTGAAGCGAAAGAAGGCCTTGTTGGAGAGATAGCCAGCCGCGGCGGCGATGAAGCAGGCCGGCACCACCGCCACCGCGTAGGGCAGGTGCGCGCGCTCGGCGAGCGCGTAGGTCGCGTAGGCGCCGATCATCATGAACTCGCCGAGGGCGAAGTTCACGATGCCGGTGATGCCGAACGTGAGCGTGATGCCCAGCGCGATGATGCCGTACATGGCGCCGATGATGGCGCCGTTGAGCACCTGACCGAGGACGAGCTGGGTCACTACTTCGGGTTGACGGTGGTCACCTCGATGGCGCCACCCTTGTGGAGGCGCACCACATCGAAGTTGAAGACGGCTTCGCCCTTCTCGTCGAAGCGGATCTTCCAGAGCCCGTCGTACGTCATCGACATCAGCTGCTTCTTCACCGCGGCGGGGTCGTCCACCGTGCCCGCCTTCTTCATCGCCTCCACCAGCATGTAGACGTGGTCGTAGCAGGACGAGGAGCAGAGCGGGGCCTGGTCATACGGGAAATCGCGCTTGTAGAAGGCCTTGTAGGACGCGACGAATTTCTGGACCTTCGGGTCCTTCTTTTCGGCCTCCTCGAAGTACTTGGGCACGTAGACGACGTACTCGTCGAGGGCGTCCTTGTTCTTCAGCCCGGGGCCGAGCGAGCCGCGCACCAGGAAGAACTTCTTGAGCTGCCCGGCCTCGGTGGCCTGCCGCACGATGTCGTAGATGTAGGAGTCCGCGTAGCCGGGAAAGAGATAGTCGGGTTTCCAGGTCGCGATCTTGGCGAGCACCGTCGAGAAATCTTTGGTGCCCGGCTCGAAGTAATCGAGGCGCGCCTCGATCCCCTTCTTCTTGAACATGGCGACGTAGATGTCCTCCATCACCTTGCCACCCTGGTCGTTCTGGTACAGGAGCGCGATCTTCTTCACGCCGGCCTTGACGAGCTGGTCGACCATGAGCTCACCGAATCCGTTGGGCCCGGTGTCCCAGTTCCACGTGCGCATCAGGAAGTCGTGGTCGGGCGTGCCGATGTAGTCGTGGATCCGGGTGGCGCCGCCCCACATGAGGATCTTGCCGTTGAACTCGACGGCGTAGGGGCGCACGGCCAGGAACACGTTGGAGAGGAAGGGCCCGAACACGTACTTGACCTTGTCGATTTCGATGAGCCGCTTGAGCTGGACGGTGGCCTCCTTGGGCTCGCCGCGCGTGTCGAGCGCGATGAGCTGGAGCTTGTAGGCCTTGCCACCCACCGAGAAGCCGCCGGCCTTGTTGACCTCGTCCACCGCGAGCGCGGTGCCCTGGGACGACATCCAGCCGTAGATCGCGTTGGGCCCGGTCTGCGCCTCGATCTGGCCGAGCTTGACCACGTCCTGGGCGCCGACAGAGGCGACGCCGAGCGCCACCACGGCGAACATGAGGAGCAGGCATCGCACGATCGTCATCTGCGATCTCCTTTTCATACGGCCCGTCAGAGCGGCAACCGCCTGGCGATGATCTCGCGCATCACTTCCGACGTTCCGGAGGCGATGGTCCACAGCCGCACGTCGCGGAAGAAGCCTTCCACGGGGAACTCGCGCATGTAGCCGTAGCCGCCGTGCATCTGCACTGCGTCGTACGCCACGCGGTTGGCTACCTCGGTGGCGAAGAGCTTGGCCATCGACACCTCGCGGGCGCAGTCCTCGCCGGCCATGAACAGCCGGATCGCGTGATACACGAGCTCGCGCGCCGCCTCCAGGTCGGTGGCGAGATCGGCGACGCGGTGGCGCAGCACCTGGCGTTGGGCCAGCGGCTCGCCGAACGCGGTCCGCTCGCGGAGATGGCTCATCGTGTCCTCGAGGGCCTGGTCGGCTCCTGACCGGGCCAGCACCGCGGCCATCAAGCGCTCGCGCTGCAGCCCGGCCGCGAGCTGCTGGAAGCCCCGACCTTCGACACCGAGGAGATTCTCTGCCGGCACCGGACAGTCCTGGAAGGCGAGCTCGGCGGTGTCCGACGCGCGCATCCCCATCTTGTCGAGCTTGCGGCTCACCGTGAAGCCCGGAAGCCCGCGCTCGACGAGGAACATCGAGATCCCCGCGTGCCTCCGGTCCGGCGTGCCCGCATCCGTGCGCGCGGCGACGAAGTAGAGGTCACCGTACACGCCGTTCGTGATGAAGATCTTGCTGCCGGTGAGGCGATAGACGTCGCCGTCTCGCTCGGCGCGGGTCGTGAGCGCGGCCATATCCGATCCGGCGCCGGGCTCGGTGATGCCGAGCGCGCAGACCGTCTCGCCCCGCGCGATGCCCGGCAGGTACTTGCGCTTCTGGGCGTCGGTGCCGAAGCGCACGAGCCAGGGCGACGACATGTCGGTGTGGACGAGGACGCTGAAGGCCACGCCGCCCGAGCGGCAGCGCGCCATCTCCTCGCCGAGCACGACGCTGGCGAGGAAGTCGGCCCCACTCCCACCGTACTCCGTCGGGAACTCGAGGCCGAGGAAACCGAGCTCGCCGAGGCGTTGCCACAGCTCGCGTGGGATGCGTCCCGCCGCCTCCCACTCGCCGACGCGCGGCGCGACCTCCTTCTCGACGAAGGCGTGGATCGACCGTCGGAGCATCTCGTGCTCGTCGCTGAACAGCGGATGCGCCATCGAGGGAGGGGATTATAGCTCAGCGGGGCGATCGCGCTCGCCGTCGCTCCATGTCGCGCAGCTCGGTGCGCCTGATCTTGCCGCTGATCGTCTTCGGCAGGTCGGTGACGAACTCGATCTCGCGCGGGTACTTGTACGGAGCGGTCACCGCCTTGACGTGCTCCTGCAGCTCGCTGGCGAGCGCCTCCGACGCAAAGTGCCCGGGCGCCAGCACCACGAACGCCTTGACGATCTCGCCGCGGAGCGCGTCCGGCTTGCCGATGACGGCCGCCTCGGCGACCGCGGCGTGCTCGACCAGGGCGGATTCGACCTCGAATGGCCCGATCCGGTACGACGCACTGTTGATCACGTCGTCGGCGCGGCCCACGAACCAGAGGTAGCCGTCGTCGTCCATCGACGCGCGGTCGCCGGTGACGTACCAGTCGCCGCGATGGCACTTCGCCGTCGCCTCGGGGTTGCGCCAGTACTCCTGGAACATCCCGACTGGACGCGCCGGTCGCACGCGGACGGCGAGATCACCTTCCGTGCCGCGCGAGATTTCATTGCCGTCGTCGTCGACGATGGCGAGCTCGTGACCGGGGGAGGCAGGGCCCATGGAGCCGGGCTTCCACGGCGTGGCCGGGAACGTCGCGGCGAGGAGCACGGTCTCGGTCTGGCCGTAGCCCTCGTAGATGTGGTGCCCGGTACCCTCACGCCACGCCTCGATGACCTCCGGGTTCACGGCCTCGCCGGCCCCGAGGCAATGGCGCAGGGTGGGGAAGCGGTACTTCGCGAGCGACTCCTGCACGAACATGCGGTAAGCGGTGGGTGGCGCAAAGAACGTGGTGATCGGGTAGCGCGCGAACATCTCGAGCGCCGCGGCGGCCTCGAAGCGCTTGCCGCGCGCGTCCCACACGAAGAGCGCTGCTCCCATGTTCCACGGCCCGAAGAGGCACGTCCACGCCGCCTGGGCCCAGCCAGTGTCGGAGATCGTCCAGTGCAGATCTTCCGGAGTGTTGTCGAGCCAGAATTTGCCGGTGATCACGTGGCCGATGGGATACGAGGCGTGGCTGTGAAGCACCATCTTGGGGAACCCGGTCGTGCCCGAGGTGAAGTAGATCATCATCGGATCGTCGCTGGCGTTGCCCGGATGCGACAACGTTGCCGACGCGCGCGCGACGAGACGCTCGTACTCGTCCCAGCCGGCCGTCGCGCGGCCCAGCACGATCCGCCGCTTGACGGCGGGGCATTCGCCGAGGACCTGGTCGACCTTCGACGCGTTCTCCTCGTCGGTGATCACCACCGACGCGTCGCTGATCGCGAGCCGGTACTGGATGTCCTTGGGCGTCATTAACGTGGTGCCCGGCATCGACACCACGCGGGCCCGGATGCAGCCGAGGACGATCTCCCACCACTGCCACACGCGCGGCAGCATGATGAAGATGCGCTCGCCGGGCGCGACGCCGATCCCGGCCAGGACGTTGGCGAAGCGCCGCGAGCGCTCGCTGAGCTCGGCGAAGGTGAAGCGCCGCGGCTGGCCGTCGCTAGACACCCACAGGAGCGCGAGCTTGGCGGGATCGCGCGCCCAGGTGTCGAAGGTGTCGAACGCCCAGTTGTAACGGGCGGGCACGTCCAGGCGGAACTCCCGCATCGTGCGGGCGTAATCAACCATGTTGGGCGACACGATCGGCCCCCTGTCTGGCAGCTCGCGATGTAGCATAAGCGATCCGTGCGGGAGGTCGCACCCGAGGAGAGAGACGATGATCAAGGCCATCTCGCTGCTGGTCCGCAAGCCCGGCATGACCCACGAGCAGTTCGTGAAGCACTGGCTCGAGATCCACGGACCACTCGCGCTGAAGGTGTCGGCGATCCGGCGCTACGTGCAGTCGCACATCGTCGACGAGCGCCGGCGCCCGGACATTCCGCCGATCGGCGTCGAGATCGACGGCATCGCCGAGCTCTGGTACGACGACCGCGACACGATGACGCGCGCGCTCGCCTCACCCGAGATGAAGGCGCTGCACGCCGACGGTGCGCTGTTCATCGGACGGATCCAGAGCTACCTGGTGGAGGAGAAGACGATCACCTGCGATGGAGGTTCGGCATGACGAAATACCTGATCCTGATCATCGGGGCCGTTCTTGTCGCGGCAAGTGGAAGCAACGCGCAGATGGGGAGCCCACTGAACAACCCCGACATGGCCTGTACCATAGAGGGCCGCTGCGCGAATGCGACGAGCAAGTGCGTCATCAATGGCGTCAACAAGACCGGCCGCGATTGTCTGCGGTGTCTTCCGGGCGACCGTGTCGTGGAAACCCTGCCCCCGACCGGCGTAGGCGGCACGGCCGGGGCGGTGCTTCACAAGTGGGAATGCGTCACGCCCACCGCTGCAGGCTCACGACCGCCTGCCACAGCGCCGAAGAGGCAGAACTAGGACTCGTAGACCTCGCGCTTGCGGATGTCGCGCTGGAACTTCACGTAAGCGTCGCGAGTGAGCGCTGGCTTCGCCGTCGCCACGACCTCTCGCGCCCGGCCGGCGCCGTCCCACAAGAGATCGACGACCATCGCGGCCAGCGCGCGCGCCGGCATGACGTAGGCCATGTGGGGATCGGCGATCGCGTAGTCGGCGGCGTGACCGGTGCCGCGGGCGCCGCCCATGTAGGGGTGGAGCACCGGCATCACCTGGCTCACGTCGCCCATGTCGGTCGAGCCGGCGCGATGCCCGGCGTCGCGGCAGGCGCCAGCACCGAACATCGTCTCGGCGTTCACCTTGAACACGGAGGCCATCGTGGGATCGCACGTCAACGGGAGATAGCCGGGCAGCGTCTCGATCTCGACGGTGGCGCCGAGCGCGAGCGCGCCGGCGCGCAGCGCGCGATCCACCCGCGTGTTGGCCTCACGGATGGCTTCGAGCGTGCGCCCGCGCACGTAGGTCTCGAGACGTGCCTCGCCCGGGATGACGTTCACCTGGCTGCCGCCGTGGGTGAGGATCGGATGCACGCGCACCGTGTCCTCGTCGCGAAACGTCTCGCGGACGGCATTGATGCCCATCAGCGCGATGTGCGCGGCGTAGAGCGCGTTGACGCCCGTGTGCGGCGCGGCGCCGGCGTGCGCCGCCTTGCCGACGAAGCGCACCGTCTTGCCGAACCGGCCGTTGTTGGAGCGAGGGATTGCGACCGCGCCGTCTTCGGCACGCGGCGTCGTGTGGATCATCATGGCGAGATCGACGTCGTCGAGGTGGCCCAGGCGCAGCAGCTCGCACTTGCCGCCGAGGAGCTCGAGGCGTCCGGCTCGCACCTGCTCGAGCCGCCACTCGAGGTCGCCGCCTTCCTCGGCGGGCACGGCGAAGAAGGCCACGCGTCCCGCCAGGTGCTCCATCGCCTTCGTCGCCGTGAGGCCGATGGCGGCGCCGAGCATCCCCGCCACCTGCGCGTTGTGACCGCAGGCGTGCGCCGCGCCGGTGGCCGTGTCGGCTTCGGGGTGGCCCTGAACGACGAGGCCATCGAGCTCGCCCATCACCGCGAACGTCGGGCCGGGGCCGGCGCCGCCGGCGACGTCGGCGCGCACGCCGGTGAGCGCGAGGCCGGTCTTCGGCGCCAGCCCGATTTCGCGAAACACGTCGGCGACCAGCGCCGCGGTCTTGACTTCCTTGAAGCCGAGCTCGGGCTGGCGGCGGATGCGCTCGCCGAGCGCGACGATGCGCTCGGCGTTCGCCTCGATGGCTGCGTTCATCCGCTGCTTGAGCTCGTCCCGCGTCATGCGGGCGCGATCAGCGCTTCGTGTTCTGGCTCACGAAGGACTGCACGCGCTTCCAGGCGTCGGCCGACGCGTCCTTGAACTCGGCGTACTTCCGGTCGAAGAAGCTGTGCGGCGCGCCGGGGTACACGGTCGAGTCGTGCTTGACGTTGGCCTTCTTGCACGCGGCGTCGAACTCGTCGACGTCCTTCTGAGGAATGCCCTCGTCGGCGCCGCCGAAGAGCGAGAGCACCGGCGACTTGTAGCGCGAGACCGCGTCGATCGGCCTCGGGCGATCCGGCCAGCGCTTGAGGCCGAGAGGCCAGCCGTAGAAGCCGATGACGCCCGCGTAGCCGAGGCCGCTCGCCGCCTGCAGATACGACAAGGCACCGCCGAAGCAGAAGCCGACGCAGAAAACCGAGCGGACCTGACCACCGTCAGCGCCGCGCAGGTGCGCGACCGCTGCGGCGATGTCGGCCTGGAGCTGGTCGGGCTTCGTCTGCGGCACCTGGGCCATGAAGTCGAACTTGTCGCCGCGGTCGTCGGAAGGCGCGGTGCGCGCGAAGAAGTCGATGGCGACCGAGTCCACGCCGACCTCTGAGAAGCGATCGGCCAAATCTTTGTAGTACTGATGAAGACCGCGCACGTCGGGGATGACGACCATCCCGGCGCCTGACGGCGTGGCGGCGCGCGCGGAGTACGCCATGGAGCGCGTGCCGTCCGCGGACGTCAGGCGCAGGTCACGGCCGCCGGCCGAGCCGCCGGCGATGGGGGTGATCGGCGGACGAGAGTCGTTGTCAACGCACATGGCTGTGGCCCTCCCAGAACTCTAAGGTGAGCGACACTCTAATCTCGCCGCGGCCCGGCGGCAACTCGTCGCAACGCGGCCGCGCCGGGCGGCGCTCAGCCGTGGTGGTGGCGGTGGCCGTGCTCGTAGTGCGCGCCGAGGAGGTCGGCGCCGAAGTCGCGCGCGGGATCGTGCCACACGGAGTGGATGTGGTTGGCGTCGTTCTGCGTGTTGTCGAGCTCGATCAGCACGGTCGGCCCGTGGATCCGATAGTAGTGGCCGTGACCCGGCTCGATCGGCCCCGCCCAGGCGAAGTGCAGGCGCTCGACGCCGGCTTCC
>QHTB01000062.1 GCA_003220615.1 Candidatus Rokuibacteriota bacterium | reverse complement strand
CACGAACTCGATCGATCGGCGGCTCTCGATGCACAATCGCGGTCGTGCCTCGAGATATACCCGTGGCCGACTTCCGGTCAGATTGGTCTACGCCGAACCATACCGAGACCGATCGTCAGCGAGTCGCCGCGAAGTCGAAGTAAAGAAGATGTCCACAGTGAAGAAGCGTCGGCTCGGGACGGACACTCGTAGCTGACGAGCTCGAACTTCGCGTATCGACCGTCCGCCGTAAGCACGGCCAGACGTGCGGCTTCGGGCTCAGCACGTGTGGAAAGTAGCTGTCTCCGCTTGCTCGACCACCAGCCGCGTGCAGATGACGATGGGGCGCATGGATTTCCGCCACCGTCGTAGCCGGAGACTGTAGGATGGAAACGCTGCTCCTGGCGCTGATCGTCTTCGTCGGCTACACGGTGTTCGGCGTGACAGGGTTCGGCGTGACAGGGCCGGCGCCTCACCGATCACGGTCCCCGTGCTCGCGCATTTCCTGCCGCTGCCGTTCGTCCTGTCGCTGGCCGCCGCCCTCGATCTCGGATCGGCGGCGGCACTCGGCGTTCACACGGAGAAGCAGGCCGATGTCCGTGAGCTGCTGGCACTCCCGACACCACGGCGCAGCGCGCGACGATCTCGCTGATGGTTGCCCTCAACGTGGGACTGCGCGTCGCTGCCTTCGCCGGCCGCGACCTGTGGCTCGCGATCGGGTTGCTTCTTCCGGTGGCGTGGGCGGGCGTCTGGACCGGGAATCGGGTGCACATGGGCGTGGCGCACGAGTTCTCCGTTTCTAGCCTGTTGGTTTGGATGTCGATCGAAGCCAGGCGGATTCACAGGATGCAGTACGAATATGTCGCCACATATAGGCTAGTCCTGAGCTTCGCTTTCGCTCAGGAACGGACGTCCGCGAGCGCCTCGTCGCGACGTCGTTGGGCAACACCCTTCGGATAACCCTCGTGTGGCACAAGCCTGCCGTCAGCGAGACCCGGGTGGGAACGCCCGATCACCTTCGACGCGAAGGGAAGGTGAGGAGGGGGTAACCGATTCCGCAATTGCTGCATCTCAACGTCGAATGGATGCTTCGCGTCAACGGGACGCGCGGGAATTTCCGCCCGCAGGATGTCGTGGTTCGTGAGTCTCCGACCCGGATGACATCGCGTTCGTGTACGCCATCGACACTGCGACCGGAACGCACCGTAAGGAGGGCCGCGATGGAGCTCACGATCAACGGCAGGACGCGTCATGTTGACGTGCCGGCGGACATGCCGGTGCTGTGGGTCCTGCGCGACGTGCTCGGCATGACAGGGACGAAGTTCGGCTGCGGGATGGCGCTCTGCGGCGCGTGCACGGTGCAGCTCGATGGCCAGGCGATCCGCTCTTGCGTGACGCCGGTGAGCGCCGTCGCCGGCAAGGCAATCACGACCATCGAGGCGATCGGCGACGCCCCCGCCGGCAAGAAGGTGCAGGAGGCGTGGATCGCGCTCGACGTGCCGCAATGCGGCTACTGCCAATCGGGCCAGGTCATGTCCGCCTCCGCGCTGCTCGCGAGCAACGCCCACCCCACCGACGCCGACATCGACGCCGCGATGGCGGGCAACATCTGCCGCTGCGGCACCTACGAACGGGTCCGCGCCGCGATCAAGCAGGCGGCCCAGGGTGCTCCGATCGGTGGGAAGGGGGCCAGACCATGACCACCGTCTCTCGACGGGAGTTCGTGACGGTCCTGGCGGCGGCCGGCGGGGGGTTGCTGCTGGGTTACCGAGTCGCAGGGGCACAGCGCGCGGCGCCGACGGGCGCGACCTCACCGGACTTTGTGCCCAACGCCTTCATCCGCATCGGGCCCGACGGCGGCATCACGCTCATCATGCCGCAGGTCGAAATGGGACAGGGCACGTACACGTCGATGCCCATGCTGCTGGCGGAAGAGCTCGAGGTCGCACCGGACCAGATTCGGCTCGAGCACGCCCCACCCGATGACAAGCGGTACGCGAATCCGTTCTTCGGCGAGCAGATGACGGGGGCGTCGTCGTCCGTGCGCG
This sequence comes from Candidatus Rokuibacteriota bacterium, assembly GCA_003220615.1. GTDB lineage: Bacteria > Methylomirabilota > Methylomirabilia > Rokubacteriales > CSP1-6 > 40CM-68-15. The sequence continues at coordinate 16,201 of QHTB01000062.1, read as the reverse complement.
CGTTCTACGAGCCGCTGCGCCGCGCCGGGGCGACAGCGCGCGCGATGCTCGTGGCCGCCGCGGCAGCGTCCTTGAATGTCGATCCAGCGTCGTGCCGGGCGCAGAAGGGCGTGGTGACCCACACACCAACCGGCCGGACCCTCACCTATGGCGTGCTGGCCGCCGCGGCAGCGGCGCTGCCGGTGCCCGACAAGGTCACGCTCAAGGAGCCCAAGGACTTCACGCTGATCGGGACTCCGGCCAAGCGGCTCGACACGCCGAGCAAGGTGAACGGGACGGCGCAGTACGGAATCGACGTGCGGCTGCCGGGGATGCTGATCGCGACGGTGGCCGCGAGCCCGGTCCTGGGCGGCAAGGTGGCCGGTGTCGACGAGCAGAAGGCGAAGGCAGTCCCGGGGGTGCGGCAGATCGTGCGGCTCGAGGATGCCGTCGCCGTTCTCGCGGACCACATGTGGGCGGCGAAGCAGGGGTTGGTGGCACTCGTCATCCGCTGGGACGACGGGCCGAATGCGAAGGTGAGTACCGCCGACATCGTGCAGGGGCTCGCGAGGGCGTCGCAGACCGCGGGTGTGACGGCGCGGAGAGACGGAGACCTCACGAGCGCGCTCGTCGGCGCGGCGAAGAAGGTCGAAGCGGTCTACGAGTCGCCGTTCCTCGCGCACGTCACGATGGAGCCGATGAACTGCACGGTCCACGTGCGGAAGGACGGATGCGAAGTGTGGACCGGCTCCCAGGTGCTGAGCCGCGCGCAGGCCGCGGCGGCCGAGGTCACCGGGTTCCCGCTGGAGAAGGTCGTCGTCCACAACCATCTACTGGGTGGTGGCTTCGGGCGCCGGCTCGAGGTGGACTACGTGACCCAGGCCGTGCGCATCGCGAAGCAGGTGGATGCGCCGGTCAAGGTCGTGTGGACCCGAGAAGAGGACGTCCAGCACGACGTCTATCGCCCGTATTACTACGACCGGATCGCGGCCGGGCTGGATCCGCGGGGCACCCCGGTGGCCTGGACCCACCGGATCGTCGGCCCGGCGATCATTGCGCGCTATCTGCCACCCGCCTTCAAGGACGGAATCGATATCGACGCGGTGGACGGGGCCGTCCAGCTGCTCTACGACATCCCGGCGATCCAGGTCGAGCACGTGCGCCACGAGGAGCCGGTGCTCAACACCGGCTTTTGGCGCGGGGTGGGTGTCACCCATAACAACTTCGTCATCGAGAGCTTCATCGACGAGCTGGCCGCCGCGTCCAGGCAGGATCCGGTGGCGTTTCGCCGTGCCCTGCTGGGCAAGTCACCGCGCGCTATGGCCGTGCTGGACCTCGCGACGAAGGAAGCGGGATGGGGGAAACCGTTGCCGCGCGGCCACGGGCGTGGGGTGGCCCTGCTCTACAGCGGGTGGGGCACCTACCTGGCGCAGGTCGCCGAAGTTGAGATCACCGGCTCGGGAGACGTGCGAGTGCATCGAATCGTGAGCGCGGTGGACTGCGGCACGATCGTCAACCCGGACATCGTGAAGGCGCAGATCGAGAGCGGCGTCGTGTACGGCATCAGCGCGGCGCTGTGGGGTGAAGTGACGCTCAAGAACGGCCGGGTCGAGCAGTCGAACTTTCACAACTACCGGGTACTGCGGATGAATGAGACTCCGCCGATCGACGTGCACCTGGTGCGGAATGGCGAAGCGCCGGGTGGGATCGGAGAACCAGGCACGGCGGTTACGGCGCCCGCTCTAGCCAACGCGATCTTCGCAGCCACGGGCAAGCGGCTCCGAAAGCTACCCCTTCAGTCGGGACTCGCTCGTGGCGCGGTAGAGCATCGGCCATGACCGATACGCCGCGCGCCGTGACGGTGAGCAGGCCTTTGCAGAGTACGAGCTCACCGCGCAATCGAGCACGTAGGCGCCCCGGAGCAGAGACGAGAGGAGACGCAGACATGCTTCGAGTTGCGATCATCGTCGGAAGCACGCGGCCGGGGCGGAAGGGCGAGGCGGTGGCTCGCTGGGTCCACGAGATCGCGGCCTCGCGCGGCGACGCCGAGTTCGAGCTCGTCGACATCAAAGATTACGATCTCCCGCTACTCGACGAGCCGCTCTCGGCCATCTTCGGTCGATACTCGAAGGATCACACGAAGGCATGGTCGGCCAAGATCGCATCCTTCGACGCGTTCGTCTTCGTGACGCCGGAGTACAACCATGCCACGTCGGGCGCGCTGAAGAACGCAATCGACTACCTCTACCACGAGTGGAACAACAAGGCGGCCGGGTTCGTCGGCTATGGCGGCGCGGGCGGCACCCGAGCCGTCGAACACCTTCGACTCGTCATGGGAGAGCTGCTGGTCGCGGACGTCCGCGCGCAAGTTGCGCTCTCGCTCCACACCGACTTCGCGAACTTCAGCGTCTTCAAGCCGGCACCGCATCATGAGAAGTCGCTTCACGAGATGCTGGATCAGGTTATCGCGTGGGGCGGGGCGCTGAGGTCCCTGCGCGAGCCGTGACCCGCGCGGCCGACGGACGCTCGGCGGGGACCCGGCCCCGTCCGACGAGCTAGCCCGCCACGCCCTCCATCTGCAGCGCGTAGAGCCTCCGGTAGACGCCGTCACGCGCCAGCAGCTCCTCGTGGCGGCCCACCTCGGCCACGCGGCCCTCGTGGATGACCACGATGCGGTCGGCGTTGCGGACGGTCGACAGGCGGTGCGCAATGACGAGCACGGTGCGGTCGCGCATCAGCTCGGTCAGCGCCTGCTGCACCATGAACTCGCTCTCGGCGTCGAGGTCGGAGGTGGCCTCGTCGAGAATCAGGATAGGCGGATTCTTGAGGAACGCGCGCGCGATGGCGATGCGCTGGCGCTGGCCGCCGGACAGCCGCACGCCGCGCTCGCCCACGAGCGTGTCGTAGGCTTCGGTGCAGGCGACGATGAAATCGTGGGCGTGAGCCTGGCGCGCGGCCCGCACGACGTCGTCGGTCCCGGCGCCGGGGCGACCGTACGCGATGTTGTAGTAGATGGACTCGCCGAAGAGGAAGGTCTCCTGGGTCACCACCGCGATCTGCGCCCGCAGCGAGGCTTGCGTCACATCGCGAAGGTCGTGGCCGTCCACGGTGATCCGGCCAGCCGTCACGTCGTGGAAGCGCGGCAGCAGGTCCATCAGCGTGGACTTGCCGGCGCCGCTCATGCCCACGAAGGCCACCACCTCGCCCTTGCGAATGGTCAGCGTGATGTCGGTCAGGGCCAGCTCGTCGGCCCGCGCATAGCGGAACGAGACGTGGTCGAAGACGATCGTGTCGGTGAACCCGGGCAGGGTGAGGGCGCCGGGCCGATCGGCGAGGCCGGGTGGCTGGTCGATGATGTCGAAGACACGCTCGACCGAGCCGGTGGTCTGCTGCACGGTGTTGATCGAGCGTGACAGCCGGCGCGCCGGGCCGTAGAGCATGATGACGGCGGCCGTGAAGGAGAAGAAGGTGCCGGGCGTCATGGCGCCCTGGATCACGCGCCAGCCGCCGTAGCTCAGCGCGAGCACCATGCCGAAGGCGCCGGCGATCTCCATCAGCGGCTCGGTGATCTCGTCGGCCCGCACGTTCTGGAGCGACAGCCGGAGCAGGCGCTGGTTGATGGCGTCGAAGCGCTCCTGCTCGTGGCGCTCGCGTCCGAACGCCTTCACGATCTTCGTGCCGGTGAACGCCTCGTGGAGGAGCACCGCGAGCTGGGCCACCCGCTCCTGGGCGCGCTTGTTGATCTTGTACAGGCGCCGGCCGACGATGCGGACGATGAGCGCGATGAAGGGAAACGCGACCAGCGCGCACGCGGTGAGCACCCACTCGCGGGCGAACATCACGACCAGCAGCGCCACGATCGTGCCGGCCTGCCGGACCGCCATGACGAGCAACCCGGAGGAGATCCGCGACAGCCGGCTCACGTCGGTGAGCACGCGCGACATGAGGTCGGCGGAGTGGACGCCGGCGAAGAACGACAGCGGCATGCCCTGGATGTGGATATAGAGGTCGCGCCGCAGCGTGGCCACGACCTTCTCGCCGATCGCTGCCATGAGATAGGACTGCAGGTAACGGGCGACGCCCTTGAGGACGTAGGCGGCGAGGAGCCCCAGCGGGACCAGCTTCAACATGAGCAGGTCGCGCTTGATGAAGATGTCGTCCATGGCCGGCTTCACCAGCCAGGCGACGGCGCCGTCCATGGCCGCGACCAGCAGGGCGAGCAGGGAGCCGACGACCAGCATCGGGGCGTGCGGCCTCACGTACGGCAGCAGCCGCCGATAGGGACCGAGCGGCATCGCGCTCACCGCGACTCGCGCTCCTTCACCAGCGTCCCGTAGAGCTTTTCCGTCGCGTCGAGCTTGGCGCGCGTGGAGAAGTGCGCTTCGACGAGCTCACGCCCTGCGCGCGCGGTCGCCCGACGAAGGTCGGGCCGCTCGATCATGCGCAGCATGGCCGCCGCCAGCTGCTCGGGCTTGCGCGGTGGCACGAGCAGGCCCGTCTGCTCGTGGCGGACGAGCTCGGGGTTGCCTTCGAGATCGGTGCCGATGGCCGCCGTCTCCACGGCCAACGCCTCCCGCAGCGTTCCGGTGAGGCCGAGGCCGGCGTAGGAGGCGTCGACGCAGCACTCGCTGCCGGCCAGGATTTCCGGGACGTCGGTGCGATAGCCCCACACGTGGACGCGGCCCTCGATCCCGCGCTCCCTCGCGCGCTCGAGCAGGCCGTCAGGTCGTCGGGCGCCGACGATCAAGAGCCGCGCATGGCCGACGTGGCGGGCGACGATGGCCATGGCGTCGATCGTATCGTCGTTCCCCTTCCAGCTCCGCACGCCGATCTGCGTGAAGAGCACGTGGTCGCGGCCGAGCGAGAGCTCGGCGCGGATCGCCGAGCCATCGACGCCAGGGTGGAAGCGATCGGTGTCGGTGCCCGAGTAGATCACGTGGACCTTCTCGGCCTTGACGCCGGCAGCGACCAGGCCGCGCTTGATCGACTCGCAGACCGCGACGATGGCCGTGACCCTGCGCGTCGTGTAGCCGAGGCGGTTGAAGGGGTCGAGCGGAAACGACACGCCGCGGTTCAGGATCAGGACGGGAATGCGCACGAACAACCCCGCCATCAGCGCCAGCGTGCGCGCCTTGCCCTTCTGGGCGTGGACGACCTGGATGCGGTGACGGCGGAGGATTCCCACCAGCTTGCGGACGGAGCGCAGGTCGACCTCCGACAACATCGGGAGGGGATAGTAGGGAATGTCGGCGTCGGCCGTCTTCGCGGACCACTCCGGGCTCGGGCGGGTGGCGACGACGACGTCGTGACCGCGCCGCTTGAGCCCCCACGCGAGATCGCGCAGCTGGATGGCCGCGCCCGTGAAGTAATCGTCCTTGGGATAGAGCTGGAGAATCCTCACGCCAACCGGCGGTCGGCCATCACTGCGCGAAGAAGTCGCGCACCGCGGCCGTGACCTGATCGATCTCCGCTGGCGTGTGATTCGCCGACATCGGAAGCGAGAGGATCTCCTCGACGAGGCGCTCGGTCCGCGCCAGCGTCGCCGGCCGGAGCGCTTCCACGGCTGGCTGGCGGTGCGTCGGCACCGGATAGTGGATGCCGGTCTGGATCCCGCGCTCCTTGAGGAAGGCGGCCAGCTCGTTGCGTCGCGGCGTCCGCACCACGTAGAGGTGATAGACGTGCCGGGCGTGCTCGCGCTGGGCCGGCAGGGTGAGCGGCAGGCCCCGGAGGCCTTCGGCGTAGCGCGCGGCCAGCGCCCGGCGGTGATCGTTCATGGCGTCGAGTCGCCGCAACAAGACCCGGAGCGCGGCGGCCTGGAGCTCGTTGAAGCGCAGGTTGAAGCCGACCTCGGCGTGCACGTCCTTGTTGAGGCGGCCGTGGTCACGCAGTCGCCGACAGCGCGCGGCGAGATTGTCGTCGCTCGTGAGCACGGCGCCGCCGTCGCCCATGGCGGGCAGGTTCTTCGACGGATAGAACGAGAGCGCCGCGGCCACGCCGAAGCTCCCCACGGGACGGCCGGCCCAGGCCGCGCCCTGCGCCTGGGCGCAATCCTCAAGGAGCCACAAGCCGCGGGCCGAGGCCACGTCCTGGATCGCGGGCACGTCGACGGGCTGGCCGTACAGGTGAACGGGCACGATCCCGATCGTGCGCGGCGTGATCCGGGCCGCCGCGTCCTTCGGGTCCATCGTGTACCAGTCGTCGGCGTCCACGAAGACGGGCGTGGCGCCGGCGAAGCAAATCGCCTCGATTGTCGGGAACGCGGTGTGGGATGGTGCGAGGATCTCGTCACCCGCCTTCACGCCGAGGCCGCGCATGATCATCCACAGCGCGGCGGTCGCCGAGCTGGTGAGGACCGCGTGCTTGACGCCGGCGTGGCGCGCCAGCTCGCTCTCGAACTCCTTGCACTGTGGCCCCAGGATGTACTGCCGGCCTTCGATGGCCGCCAGGACCGCCTCCTTGACCTCGTCGTCCACCGGGGGACGGGACAGTGGAATCGTCACACCGAGCCTCCCTCGAAACGTTTGTACTTGCCGCGGTGGTAGAGCAGCGGCTCGCCGTCGGCGGTGGCCCCGGCTTCCACGCGGCCCACGAAGATGGTGTGATCGCCCTCGACGTGCCGGTTGACCGTGACGCACTCGATGTGGGCGAGGGCGCCACCCAGCAGCGGCAAGCCGAGTGCGCTCATCTGATAGGCGACGCCGTCGAACTTGTCGAGCCGCGTGGACGCGAAGCGGCGCGACATCACCTCGTGGTCGGTGCTGAGCACGTTCACCGCGAACCCCCGGTTGTCCTTCAGTGCCGGATAGCTCTGAGCCTTGTGATCGACGCAGACCAGCACGAGGGGAGGCTCGAGCGACAGCGACGCGAAGGCGCTGACGGTGAGTCCGGCCGGGCGGCCGTCGGCGTCGCTCGTGGTGACGATGGTGACGCCGGATGCGAAGTGCCCGAGGAGACGACGAAAATCGTCGGGACCGATCACCGTACTTTTCTAACAGGTCACTCCAGGCAATGCAAGATCTGGAGAGTAAGCGAGGGCGAACCCTGGCAGGTTCGCCCTCGCCGGGGGAGGGCATTACGAATGGCGAGCCTCATGGGGGAAGGTCGCCGCCCCGGGGAGTACGCAAGCGACATTCCACACGCGATGACCGCAAATCTCGCGGTCTCCGACCGTGAAGACTGCGATCGGTGGGGCGCTGGGCCCCCAAAATGGGCAGTTCCGTTCTCATGTATAGTGGCCTCTAGAATGGTGACTGAAGCGGCGGTCCTGCAGGCGCTCCGCGCGGTCCACGATCCCGAAAGCCAGCAAGATATCGTGACGCTCGGGCTCGTCCGCGACATCGCCATCACCGAGGGCGGAGTGACGTTCACCCTGGCGTTCAGCACGCAAGCGCCGGCGGCGAAGGCCGCGCTCCACGGGCAAGCGACGAAGGCGGTGCGCCAGCTCCCCGGCGTGAGCCACGTTCAGGCCACGATGGGCCGCGCCGGCGCAGCGCCTGCGGCACAGACGCATGGTCATCAGCACGGCGCCGGGCCCGCCGCCGCGCCCCAGCGCCCGGCCGACCTGATCCCCGAGGTGCGCCACACGATCGCCGTGTCGTCCGGCAAGGGTGGTGTCGGCAAGTCCACGGTGGCGGTGAACCTCGCGGTCGCGCTGAAGGGCTCGCAGGGCGCCGTCGGCATCATCGACGCCGACGTGTACGGACCCGACGTGCCGATGATGCTCGGCAGCAAGGGCCGGCCCGGGATGTTCGACAACAAGATCATCCCCGTCGAGTCGCACGGCCTCAAGATGATGTCGATCGGGCTCCTCGTGAACGAGCGGGAGCCGCTGGTCTGGCGCGGCCCGATGATCCACTCCTTCATCCAGCAGATGCTGCGCGACGTGATGTGGGGGGCGCTCGACTATCTGGTGTTCGACATGCCGCCCGGCACCGGTGACGCGCAGCTCTCGCTCTCGCAGGTCATCCCGCTGAGCGGCGTGGTGATGGTGACGACGCCGCAGGACGTCGCGCTCCTCGACGTGCGCAAGGCCGTGGCCATGTTCCAGCGGCTCAACGTTCCGATCATCGGCGTCGTCGAGAACATGAGCGTGTTTGCCTGCCCGCACTGCGGCGAGCGCACGGCGATCTTCGGCGAGGCCGGTGGCCAGCGTATCGCCGACGAGTACGGCGTCCCGCTGCTGGCGCGCATCCCGCTCGATCCCGAGACCCGGGTGGGTGGTGACAGCGGCATGCCGATCACGCTGAGGCGCCCGGCCTCACCACAGGCGGCCGCCTTTCGCGACCTCGCCGCCGCGGTGAGCCGACGGCTGGACGAGCTGGCCCCGTTGAAGTCGCTCCCGACGATCGGCTGATTCACGCCATGGGCGATTCCGCGGCGCCGGCGGCCGCCACGCTCGTCCTGCCGATCTTCCCGCTGCCCGAGGTGACGCTGTTCCCCCACACGTTCCTGCCGTTGCACATCTTCGAGGCGCGCTATCGCGCGATGGTGGCCGATGCGCTCGCGCGTGACCGTCGACTCGCCGTCGCCCGACTGGAGCCCGGATACGAGAGCACCTACGACGGCCGCCCACCCGTGCGCGCGGTTGCCGGCGCCGGTGAGATCGTCAACTGGGAGCGGCAGTCGAGCGGCCGCTACAACATCCTGGTCAAGGGCCTCTGCCGCGTGAGAATCGAGCGCGAGCTGCCGGCCGACACGCTCTACCGGATGGTGAACGCCCAGCGCCTCGAGGACGTGCCGGCCGCGGACGCCGTCGATCCGCTCATCGCCCGCATCCGCGCCGCCTGCGGTCGCCTGCTCGACGCGCTCGAGCGTCCTCGCACGGTGCTCGACGGCGTGCTCGGCAAGGACCAACCGCCCGCGATGATCGCCGACCGGGCGGCGGCCGCGTTCCTGCCCGACGCCACGCTGCGCCAGGAGCTGCTCGAGACGCTGGCCGTCGACGCGCGTCTCCACCGCGTCAGCGCGGCGCTCGAAGCGCTGGTGGACGAGCTCACGTGATGCGGCGAGCTCTCGTCGCCCTGCTCGTCCTGGCCGGCGTCCTCCAGGCCGTCGACGCCCACGCGTTCTCCTGGCTGGGCGTGCGCATCCGTGATCTCTCCGAGCAGGAGATGGAAGAGATCGCCAGCCATCACGGCATCCGCGAGGGCTTCGGCGTGGTGATCGTCGAGGTGCTCGAAGGCACGCCGGCCGCGCACTCGGGGCTGCGTGCTGGCGACATCGTCGTGGCCTTCGGGGAGCGGCCGGTGACCGAGACGCGCATGCTTCAGCGGCTGATCGCGGCCGCGCCGATGGACGCCGAGGCCCGGCTGACGATCCTCCGCCGCGAAGGCCGCCGTCAGCTCAACGTCCGTCTGGCGTCGATGCCGCGCGACGTGCTGGGCGACCGCGTGGCCGCGGAGTTCGGCTTCGCTCTGCGTGACGGCCAGCCGCAGGGTGAGCTGGGCGGCGCGGCCGTCGCGTCGGGAGCGCCCGCCATCGCGGTCGTCCTACGCGGGAGCGCGGCCGAGAGGGCCGGCCTCGAGGTGGGCGACGTGCTGCTGCAGATCGGCGACCGCGCGGTGATCTCCCGCGACGCGGCGCGCGATGCGCTGGCCGACACGCCGCTCGACCGGGCGCTCTCCGTCGCGGTCCGCCGGGGCGAGCGCCGCGTGTCCGTGACGATCGCCCATCCCTGAAGCGTCCCCCGATCACCGACGCGTCCACGGATCACCCCGAATGCTTGACTTCGCGCGGTCGTTGCGCGTAGGTTGGCGCGGTCCGACCAAAGGTCCCGATCACGCCTCGATGAAGGAGCCACGCCTATGAGTGAGCAGGTGAACGAGACTGCGACCCAGACCCGTCGGTCCTTCCTGAGGGGTGCCGCCGTCGCGGCGGGAGCGGCCGTCGCTGCCACCGCGCCAACGGTGGCCAAGGCGCAGGGCCCCATCACGATGCGGTGGCAGAGCACGTGGCCGCAGAAGGACATCTTCCACGAATACGCGCTCGACTTCGCAAAGAAGGTCAACGATATGACCGGCGGCGATCTCAAGATCGACGTGCTGCCCGCCGGCGCCGTCGTCCCCGCGTTCGGCCTGCTCGACGCCGTCTCGAAGGGCACGCTCGACGGCGGCCACGGTGTGCTCGTCTACCACTACGGCAAGCAGAACGCGCTGGCCCTGTGGGGCTCCGGCCCAGGCTACGGGATGGACGCCAACATGCTGCTCTCCTGGCACAAGTACGGCGGCGGCAAGCAATTGCTCCAGAAGCTCTACGCGTCCATCGGCGCCAACGTGGTCTCGTTCCCGTACGGGCCGATGTTCACGCAGCCGCTCGGGTGGTTCAAAAAACAGATCACCAAGGCCGATGACTTCAAGGGCCTGAAGTACCGTACGGTCGGTATCTCCATCGACGTGTTCCAGGGCATGGGCGCGGCGGTCAACGCGCTGCCCGGCGCCGAGATCGTGCCCGCCATCGATCGCGGCCTGCTGGACGCCGCCGAGTTCAACAACGCCACGTCCGACCGCCTCCTCGGGTTCGCCGACGTGTCGAAGATCTGCATGCTGCAGAGCTATCACCAGAACGCCGAGCAGCTCGAGATCACGTTCAACAAGGCCAAATTCGACGCGCTGCCCGACAAGATGAAAGCCATCATCGAGAACGCCGTGGAGGCCGCGTCGGCCGACATGTCGTGGAAGTCGATCGACCGCTACTCGAAGGACTACATCGAGCTGCAGACGAAGGACAAGGTACGGTTCTTCACCACGCCGGCCTCCATCCTCCAGAAGCAGCTCGAAGTCTACGACCAGGTGGTCGACAAGAAGTCGACGGACAACCCGATGTTCAAGGAGATCGTCGAGTCGCAGAAGGTTTTCGCCGCGCGGGCGGTGAAGTGGGATCTCGACACGAACGTCAGCCGCCGCATGGCGTACAACCACTACTTCGCCAAGCGCGCCGCCGCGAAGCCCGCGGACATACCCGCCACGGCGCCGGCTCCGAAGAAGAACTAGGTGCCCTTGGACCGTTCGCAGCAGGCCAGCCACCCGGCCTTCACCGGGTGACTGGCCACTTCGGTGCGCCGATGAACGCGCTGAACGTCATCCGGATCACCGACCTGTTCAGCTACTGGGTCGGCAAGGCATTCGCCTGGCTCATCCTGGCGCTGACGTTCGTCGTTTCCATCGAGGTGTTCAAGCGGTACATCCTCAACGCCCCGACGGCCTGGATCTTCGACTTCAACAACATGCTGTACGGCACGCTGTTCATGATGTGCGGCGCCTACACGCTGGCGGCCGGCGGTCACGTCCGCGCGGACTTCGTCTACATCTATATGAAGCCACGCGGGCAGGCGGCGCTCGACCTCGCCCTGTACCTGCTGTTCTTCCTGCCCGGCATCCTCGGCCTCATCTACGCCGGGTACGACTACGCCTCCATCTCGTGGCGGATCCACGAGACCTCCACGGTCACCGCCGAGGGCCCGCCGGTCTATCCGTTCAAGACGGTGATTCCCGTGGCCGGCATCCTCGTCATGTTGCAGGGGCTGGCCGAGATCGTCCGCTGCGTCGTATGTCTCAAGACCGGTCAGTGGCCCGCGCGACTCGAGGACGTGGAAGAGATCGACGTCATCCAGACGCAGCTCGGCCACAGCGAATACGTGGACGAGGAGTCGCGGCGTATCGCGATGGAAGGCGCGCACGCCATCGACGACGCCGCGCGGCATCGGAGCGCCGTGGAGCACAAGAACCCATGAGCGATCCGTCCCTCGGGCTCACCATGCTCGGGCTCATCGTGGTCGCGATCATGATGGGCTTCCCGACGGCGTTCACGCTGATGGGCCTCGGGATGATCTTCGGCTATATCGCCTTCTGGATTCCCGGGGCGCACTGGTACGACAATCGCGCCTTCGACCTCATCGTGCAGCGCGCCTACGGCGTCATGACGAACGACGCGCTGCTCTCGATCCCACTGTTCGTGTTCATGGGCTACATCATGGAGCGGGCGGCGCTGGTCGACAAGATGTTCCACAGCGTCCAGCTCGCGTTCCGCCGCGTGCCGGCGTCGCTCGCCGTGACCACGATGCTGGTGAGCGCGTTCTGGGGCATCGCCTCGGGCATTGTCGGCGCCGTGGTCGTCCTGATGGGCGTCATCGCCATGGGCCCGATGCTGAAGGCGGGCTACGACGTGCGGCTGGCCTCCGGCACCATCACCGCGGGCGGCACGCTCGGCATCCTCATCCCGCCCTCCGTCATGCTCATCGTGTACGCGGCCGTGGCGGGCCAGTCGATCGTCAAGCTCTACGCGGCCGCGATGCTGCCGGGCTTTTTCCTGACGGGCCTCTACCTCGTCTACATCCTCGGGTGGGCGATCATCAATCCGAAGATCGCGCCCAAGCTGCGGCCCGATCAGTATCGCGTCACCGTCCCCGACTACCTGCGCCGGCTCGAGGGCGGACGCACCGGGAGCGTGGTGCCGGGGCTCGTGGCCGCCGCGTTTCGTCCGGCGCTGGCGCGCGTCGCCGGCGGCTACAAGGTGGTCGCCAACAACCTGCTCGCGGTCTTCGTCCCGCTGCTGCTCACCGTCGGCACCCTCGCCGGCGCCTGGTGGTACGTCGTCATCTACAATGCCGCACCGACCACCGCGGCCGTGACCGCGGCGGCCGCGAAGCCCGCGCCGATCGTGGCGCCGCCGGCGGCGACCGCCGAGCAGTCGCAAGAGGTGGGGATGGCCGGCGACCCCACGACGGAGACCGACAAGCAGGAAGGCGGGGAGGAAGTGACGTCGTTCCGGGACACCACGGCGTCGACCGCCGGTAGGATCCCCGCGCACTTCTATCAGTGGTTCTGGGCGTCGGCGATCGTCTGCGGCCTGCTCCTGCTCTGGTACTTCTGGCGGATGAACGGCGAACAGCTCGAGATCCTGAAGGAGCTGATCGTCTCGGTCGTGCCACTCGGCGTCCTCACCGTCGTCGTGCTCGTGGTGATCCTCTTCGGCATCTGCACGGCGACTGAATCGGCGGCGATCGGCGCGCTGGGCGCGCTATACCTCGCCGTGATGGCGCGGTATCCGAAGGCGGTGTGGTGGTGGAGTCTGCTCGGCGTCGTCGTCGGGGTCGCGCTCGGCTGGTACGAGGGTGAGGACGTCGCGTCACTCGTCGTCGCCGCTTCGATCGGGGGAACCTTCACCGGGACCGTGATCCCGGGAATCTGGTACCTCCGGAAGTCGCCCGAGCTGCGCGAGAACCTCAAGCAGGCGACGTTCCTCACGGCGAAGACCACGGCCATGGTGTGCTGGCTCTTCGTGGGTTCCGCGCTGTTCTCCGCGGTGTTCGCCCTGCACGGCGGGCAGTCCCTGATCGAGCGCTGGGTGCTGTCCATGAATCTCTCGCCGCTCGGGTTCCAGATCACGGCGCAGCTCATCATCTTCCTGCTCGGCTGGCCGCTCGAGTGGACGGAGATCATCGTCATCTTCTGCCCGATCTTCATCCCGCTGCTGAGCCACTTCCACGTCGATCCGATCCTGTTCGGCACGATGGTGGCGGTGAACCTGCAGGCGGCGTTCCTCTCGCCGCCCGTGGCGATGTCGGCCTTCTACCTGAAGGGCGTGTCGCCCAAGCACGTGACGCTCAACCAGATCTTCGCCGGCATGATGCCGTACATGATCATCGTCTGTATCTGTCTCGTCTTCATGTACATCTGGCCAGGGATGACGCTGTGGCTCCCGGAGTTCTTGTACGGCAAGTAGGCGGCTGGGTCGCGGGCGGACGGGGTGCAGTCGGCGCGGGCCCTCTGACCACGATGCGCGCAGAACCGATCACCGTGTGAGGAGTTCCCAATCGACCGCGTGTGCTCGTAGGGATGCGTGGCAGGAACGGGTCATCCGGGCCCACGCCAACCGCATCCCGCCCACTCCCGAACACCCGGCCTCCCGATCCTCGGCGATCAACCGGGAACTCGTCGCCGTCGCGTCACACGGCTGATGGATCGCGAGAATCTTCATCGGTTGACGGCGACGGAGGCGGCGCGACTCATGCGCGAGGGCGCGGTCAGCGCGCAGGAGTACATGGACGCGTGCCTGGCCCGCGTGCGCGAGGTCGACGGCCAGGTCCAGGCGTGGGCGTTCCTCGATCCCGATCACGCGCGCGCGCAGGCGCGAGCCGCCGACGAGTATCGACTCTCGGGCCAGGCCATCGGGCCGTTGCACGGCGTGCCGGTCGGGATCAAGGACATCATCGACACCGGCGACATGCCGACCGAGAACGGCTCGGTGCTCCACGCCGGTCGCACGCCGTCCCGTGACGCCGCCGTGGTCACGCTGCTGCGCGCGGCCGGGGCCGTCATCATGGGCAAGACGGTCACGACGGAGTTCGCCACCCGCTCGCCGGGCAAGACGCGCAATCCGCACAACCCCGAGCACACACCGGGCGGCTCGTCGAGCGGATCGGCGGCGGCCGTCGGCGCCGGCATGGTGCCGCTCGCGCTCGGCAGCCAGACCACCGGGTCGACGATCCGGCCCGCGTCGTTCTGCGGCGTCTGGGGCTTCAAGCCGACCCACGGCCTGATCCCGCGGCCCGGCATGTTCATGCTCTCGCGTACGTGTGATCACGTCGGCCTCTTCGCCCGCACCGTCGAGGATCTGGCCCTGCTGGCGGAGCCGCTCGTCGCGTTCGACGAGCGCGATCTCGACACGCGGCCCCGGGCCCGCATTCCGTTCGTCGAGGTGGTGGGGGAGGAGCCACCGCTGCCGCCGATGTTCGCGTTCGTCAAGACGCCCCAATGGAGGCACGCGGCCGACGACACCAAGGCGGCGTTCGCCGAGCTGGTCGAGAAGCTGGGCGACCGCGTCGAAGAAGTCGAGCTGTTTCCGTCGGCGTCGGAAGCGTGGACGTGGCACCAGATCATCTCGGAAGCCGAGATGGCGGTGAATCTCGAGCTGGAGTGGGAGAAGGGACGCGATCGCCTGTCCGAGCACCTGCGCGCGCGGATCGAGCGCGGCCGTGGGGTGCGGGCGCTCGATTATCTGCGCGCGCTGTCACGGCTGCGGCCGGTGTACGGAACGTTCCGCGAGATCTTCGAGCAGCGCTACGACGCGATCCTCACGCCGGCCGCACCGGGCACCGCGCCCAAAGGGCTGGCCTCGACGGGCGAGCCCGTCTTCTCCACGCTGTGGACGCTCTGCGGCATGCCGGCGGTGAGCGTGCCGCTCATGCAGGGCGAGAACGGCCTGCCGCTCGGCGTCCAGCTCGTCGGCCCGCGCGACGGCGACGCGCGGCTCTTGCGCACGGCGCGCTGGCTCGTGGGACGCGTGGCGAAGTAGTTGGGTGTGCTCACCGCATTGCTGTAGGACTTCGCCCAACGTCCTGTGACTTCGCCGGGCGCGGTTCGGCGGGGAGGTATCGGAGGGTCGAGAGGCCCTTCTGATCTTCATAATCCCGGTATAGCGCCTCGCATAGCGCGCTGCGTCTAGCGTGCGGCCAGCCGGCGGCGTAGGCTTTGCGCCTCGACGCCGCATCCAGGCAGACCGGGAGGTCTCATGATCGACGCCAGCCCCAAGCCGATGTACATCAACGGCGAGTGGGTGTTCGCCGAAGGCGGCGCCACCTTCGACGTCATCAACCCCGCCGATCAGTCCACCGTCGCCTCCATCGCCAACGGCGCGAAGCCGGAGATCGAGCGCGCCGTGCAGGCGGCGCACGCGGCGTTCCGCGAATGGTCGGCGCTCGCACCCAAGGATCGCGGCCGCATCCTGCTCGGCATCCAGGAGCTGATGGAGGAGCGGCGCGACGAGCTCGCGCGGCTCGTCACGCTCGAGAATGGCAAGCCGTTCGAGGAGGCGAAGAAGGAAGTCCAGTTCTCGCTCGGCTACTTCGGATGGTTCGCCGAGGAAGCGCGGCGGATGTCCGGCGAGTGGGTGGCCTCCCCGCAGCCGAGTAAGCGGTACTGGGTGCTCCACCAGCCGATCGGCCCGGTCGCCGCGGTGACGCCCTGGAATTTCCCGGCGACCATGGTCACGCGGAAGATCGCGCCGGCGCTCGCGGCCGGCTGCTCGGTCGTCCTCAAGCCGGCGTCGGCCACGCCGCTGACCGCGCTCGCCATCGCCCAGATCACCAGGGATGCCGGCCTGCCCGCCGGCGTGTTCAACGTGCTCACGACCAATCGCTCGCGCCTCGTCGGCACCGAGCTCCTCACGCATCCCCTCATCCGCAAGATCGGCTTCACGGGCTCGACCGAGGTCGGGAAGGGGATCA
>QHTB01000061.1 GCA_003220615.1 Candidatus Rokuibacteriota bacterium | reverse complement strand
CCGGCGCCCAGATCGGCCCGCTGATCAACGAAGACGCCCGCGCGAAGGTGCATTCGCTGGTCCAGGATGCCGTCGCCCGCGGCGCTCGGCTGGTCTCCGGCGGCCACTATCTGACCGACGGCCCCTACAAGAACGGCTTCTTCTACGCGCCCGCGGTCCTCCTCGACGTCACCGACGACATGGCGATTGCCCAGGAGGAGATCTTCGGCCCGGCGGCGCCGCTGCTGCTGTTCGACACCGAGGAAGAAGTCATCCGCCGCGCCAACGCCACCAGGTTCGGACTCGCGGCGTACTTCTACACGAAGGACATGACGCGCCTCATGCGCGTGGCCGAGCAGCTCGAGTACGGCCTGGTCGGCGCCAACGACGCCACCGGCTACACCCACGAG
>QHTB01000060.1 GCA_003220615.1 Candidatus Rokuibacteriota bacterium | reverse complement strand
AACAGGGTCGAGCGGTAGAACGACATCACGATCAGCATCACGATCGGGATGACGAGATAGACCATCAACAGCAGACAGGCCGGCATCAAGAAGAGCAGCACCTTCACCCAGCCCCAGCGATTCAACAGCGCAAGGAGGTCCTGACGCGCCGAGCGGACGGCGCCCGTCGGCAGTGCCGGGCGTGCCGCCGCGCCTTCTATCGCCACGCGACCCGCTCCGCCGCCGCCTCGTCGTCCTCGGGATCGCGCTGCGGCGCTTCCGCAGCATCGGAGAGGATGAGTCCGGCGCCCCGACTCCAGCAGAGGTAGACGCGCGTGCCCACGGGCACCACGGCGGCCCGCCACGTCTCGCCGATGTTCTGAACGATCACTCGCACCTCCGGCGAGTCGGCGAGGGTGACCTGATACTCGGTGGCGGCGCCCTGATACACGAAGTTGGTGACGTGTCCCTCGAGGCAGTTGTCGGCCGCCGCCGGGCGAACGGCCGTCATCTGGATTTTCTCGGGACGGATCGCCACGTCGACTTCCGCCCCGGGGACGGCGCCGTCAGCCGTTTCCGCGCGCAGGCGCGCGCCGCTGGCGAGACGGACGACGACGTCGCGGTCGTGCCGGGCCTCGACCACGCCGCGCAAGAGATTGGTGAGGCCGATGAAGCCCGCGACGAATCGGGTCGCCGGACGCTCGTAGATGCCGGAGGGAGTATCAAGCTGCTCGATGCGGCCGTGGTTCATCACGGCGATCCGATCCGACATGGTGAGCGCCTCCTCCTGATCGTGGGTGACGTACACGAACGTCACGCCGACCTCGCGGTGGATGCGCTTCAACTCCTGTTGCATGCGCCGGCGCACCTTCAGATCGAGCGCGCCGAGCGGCTCGTCCAGCAGCAGCACCGTCGGCTCATTGATGAGGGCGCGCGCGAGCGCGACGCGCTGCTGCTGGCCGCCGGAGAGCTGGTGCGGAAACCGCCGGCCGACGCCGGGCAGCTCGACCAGGGCCAGCATCCGATCCACGCGCTCGGCGATCTGCGCCGGCGGCCGCCGCTTCATGAGCAGCCCGAACGCGACGTTGTCGAGGACGGTCTTGTGAGGAAAGAGGGCGTAGTGCTGAAAGACAGTGTTGACGTTGCGCCGGTACGGTGGCGTCGCCCCGACCGGCCGACCGTCGAGGAAGATCTCGCCGGAGGTCGGCCGCTCGAAGCCGGCGATCATGCGGAGGCTCGTGGTCTTCCCACAGCCGCTCGGGCCGAGCAGGGAGAGGAACTCGCCGCGCCGGACCTGGAACGTCGCATCGTCCACGGCGCGAACGTCACCGAAGGTCTTCGTGACGTTCCTGAACTCCAGGTCGAAGTCGCTCACAGGTGTCGGTGCGATAGCACGCGCAATTCGCGCCTGTCAAGCGGCGCGTCCCCGCCGTTTCAGGGCATGTACGAGCCGCCGTTGACGTGCACCGTCTGGCCCGTCATGTAGCGCGCTTCGTCACTGGCCAGGAACACCGCCACGCTGGCGATGTCGTCGGGCTCGGCCATCCGACCGAGTGGAAGCGCCCGGGCCATCGCCAGGAGCTCCTCCTCGCTGTGCCCATAGCGCGGCTGGGCCGTGTCGGTGAGCCCCGGTGCGACGGCGTTGACGCGGATGCCGTGAGGCGCGAGCTCGAGGGCCATCGCGCGAGTCATCGCGACCACGCCACCCTTGCTCGCCGTGTAGTGGACACCGCGAGCCGCTCCGCGGATCGCCTGCGAGGCCAGGTTGATGATCACGCCGCGCCGATGACCCGCCACCATCGCCCGAGCCGCGGCCTGCGCGCAGAAGAACGTCCCCTTGAGATTCACGTCGAGGACGAGGTCCCAGTCCTGTTCGCGCATCTCGAGGAACGGGACGCGGGGATAGACGCCGGCGTTGTTGACGAGGACGTCCAGGCCGCCGAGCGTCTGCACCACGCGCCGCACCATCTCCTCGATCTGCGTCAGGCTCGTCACGTCGCCCGCGACGAGCGTCGCGCGCGTGCCCGCCTTTCGTACCTCCGCGGCGACGCTCTCGGCGGCCGCCCGGTCGTCGAGATAGTTGATCCCGACGTCGGCGCCGTCACGAGCAAACGCGATCGCCATGCCGCGACCGATTCCCTGCTGGGCCCCGGTGATCAACGCCACTTTTCCGTCGAGCCGTCCCATCGAAACCTCCCCCTCGGCCATGGTTCGAGGGGAGGTATTGTGCCCGAGCCCGGCGCGGTCAGCTGAACAACTCCTCCCACGACGCCACGCGGCGACCATGCCAGATCGGGCCCTCGCGGACGAAGCGCCATTCCGGGTTGCGCTTGACGTCACGCAGCGCCGCGCACACCTGGTGGAACATCGGCACGTCGGCGTCGCTGCACTCGAAGTAGCTGACGAAGTCGTACTGTCCGGCGGGCGCCGGTTCGGTCAGGCTCTTGTACGTGCGCCGGAGGAGATGAGGGATCCCGGCGGCCGCGGCGAGGGCGTGCCCCTCGCTGGTCATCTGACCGTGGTCGTCGTAGCGCGGCAGGAAGTAGGTGTGCCGCTCCATCCAGTCCTTCCGCCACCAGTCGGCCGTCTTGCTGAGGGGAAAGAGGAACGCATTCGGCATCGCGCCGCCGGGCTGCTGGGTGACCAGGTTCGCATAGGCCCAGTTGTTCATCGCCGCACCCGTGTAGTTCTTCGGCCGCACGACACCACTGAGGACGCGGACACGCGCGGCCGACTCGAGCAGGCGTGAGGCCTCGCCGCAGAACTCGCCGACCGCCTCCTCGCGTTTGGAGGCCACGTGGATCACCCACTCCGCCTGCAAGAGGTCGTCGTCGGTGACGTCGCCCTTGGTGGCGTCACGCCGGCGAAGCAGCGCGATCGAGTCGCGCGAAGGCGGCGTTCCCGGATCGAACTCGTTGCGGAGCTGCAGACGCTCGGCGAGCGTGGAGATCCGGGCTGCCCCCGCGCGCCGGACGTCGCCGTTGCCGGAGCGGCGCACGCACAGATACGCGCCGTGCCCCAGGATCTCGCTGGCCAGGAACTCGTTGCTGATCATCGTCGTCCTCCCTTCGCCCGTTCACGCTAGGCGCCCGTCGTCGATGTGTCCAATGCATAGATCTGATCCGTCTCATCAGCTATCTTCATGCTCGTGGAGATCGACCAGGTCGAGGCGTTCGTGGCGATCGTGCGGCGCGGCGGGTTCACCCGCGCGGCCGCGGCCCTTCATCTCTCGCAACCGGCGGTTAGCCGGCGGCTCGAGCTCCTGGAGCGGGAGATGGGGCAGCCGCTCTTCGACCGCACACGCGGCGGTGCGCGCCTGACCGAGGCCGGCCGCACCTTCCTGCCGCACGCCGAGGCGTTGCTCGCGTCGATGCGCGACGGTCTCGAGGCCGTCCAGGCGCTGAACCGGGCGGATCGCGGGACCGTCACGCTCGCGATGGTGGGAACGCTGGCCAGCACGACGCTGACGGCCCGGCTGAGAACGTTCCGCCACGCGCATCCCCAGGTGCGGCTTGCCCTCCGCACGGCGCTCAGCCGCGAGGTGACCGCGCTGGTGCGCCGCGGTGACGCGGCGCTCGGCTTGCGCTATTTCCCCGATCCCGACCCCGACGTGGTCTCGCTTCCTTTATATAAGGAAGCGCTGGTCACGGTGTGCGCGCCGAACCATCGGCTCGCCCGCGCGCGGCGGCCGAATGCGCGGATGCTGGCCGGGGAGACGTGGGTCGCCTTCGCGGTGCGGCCGGTCGCGGCCGGCGAATCCTACGCGCAGATGCTGACGGAGCGCCTGGCCACGCTGGGCCTCGGCGATGCCGAGATCATCCCGATCGACAGCCTCACCGCGCAGAAGCGGCTGGTCGAGGCCGGCTTCGGCCTGGGACTCATGCCGGCGAGCAGCGTCGAGGAAGAGCTGCGCGTCGGCACGCTCCGCGCGCTGCGCATCGCGGCCATGCACATGGCGGTGCCGGTCGTGCTGGTGCACCGGCGTCGCGCGTACCTGAGCGGAGCCGCGCGAGCACTCATGGCGCTCCTCGCCGCACGGCCGAGCCGCGCGCGCTCGTAAGCCGATGGCCAAGGTGTACGTCGTCACCGCGCCGGAACGGATCCGCGGGATCTACGCGTCGTGGCCGGAGTGTCAGGCCGCGGTCAAGGGCGTGTCGGGCGCCCGCTATCAGGCCGTCGCCAGCCCGGAGCAAGCCGAGGCGATGCTGCGCGGCGAGGGCCGCGAGCTGTCGGCCGGACTCTACGGCTTCGTCGACGGGAACCACCTCGGTGGCGTCGGCGTCGTGCTGGTCGAGCGTCGTGACGGCGAAGAGCCGGTCGTGGTGGACGAGGTGGGCATGACCGTCGTCCAGGTGTTCCTCACCGCCGCGCTCCCGTCGCTGGGCTCGGAGCGCGCGATCCGCACCGCGCTCGCGAGGCTCCGCAACGTCCTCGCCGAGCTGGGCGCGCTGCACCTTCTCCTTCGCATCGCGCCGGAAAATTCCCGACTGACCGTCGTGCACGACTACGAAGGGATCGCCGCCTGGATGGAGGGCCGTTGGCGCACGAAGGATCCGATCGTCGCCGAGGTGGTGGAGGGATGCCGGTCAGTCGTCCGCACGCGGCGGTTGACCGTGAGCTTCCACCATCAACGGGGCCACCAGTCGTCGTGGGCCGGGCGTGACGACTTCGCTCACTTCAACGCGAAGGCCGACGCGCTGGCCACCGAGGCCGCGCTCGAATTCTGATCACACGCGCTCCGCGGCTTGCCGCGGCTTCGCGCTTCGACTACACTCGGCGGCGTTTCGCCGCTCGCCAGGGCCGCCGAGCGACATCTCGGGTCGTGAGGAGGCATCCAATGACAGACAGCTCGACTTCTTCTGCTGACGAAAGCCGCCGCGATTTTCTCCGCACGTCCGTCGTGCTGGGCGGCCTCGGCGCCTCGATCGGCACGCTCACCACGGCGCAGCTCGCGCAAGCCCAGGGGATGCCGCCGGGCGTGGTGCCGGGCACGCGGAACCATTACTACATCCCGGCCACCGACAAGACCGTTCACTGGGGCTACTTCAGCAAGTCGCTGAAGCCGCTGGTCGAGGTCGATAGCGGAGACTTCGTCACCGTCGAGACGCTCACGCATCACGCCAACGACGACGCCGAGCGCATGGTGAAGGGTGATCCCGGCGCCGAGAGCGTCTTTCACTGGGACCGCCAGCGCAAGGGTGTCGATCGTCGCGGCGCCGGTCCGATGCAGCCGACGCTGTTCGGCCGCGGCGCCGGCGAAGGCCTCGGCGTCCACGTGTGCACGGGGCCGGTGGCGATGCGCGGCGCCGAGCCGGGCGACGTCCTCGAGGTGCGCATCATCGACGTGCGCCCGCGGCCCTGCGCCAATCCCGCGTACAAGGGCAAGAGCTTCGGGAGCAACGCCGCCGCCTGGTGGGGCTTCCACTACAAGGAGCTGCTCACCGAGCCGAAGCCGCGCGAGGTCATCACGATCTACGAGGTCGACTCGTCCGGCGAGCAGAACTGGGCGCGAGCCGTGTACAACTACCGCTGGACGCCGCAGACCGATCCTTCCGGCGTCGTGCACA
Source organism: Candidatus Rokuibacteriota bacterium (assembly GCA_003220615.1). Classification (GTDB taxonomy): domain Bacteria; phylum Methylomirabilota; class Methylomirabilia; order Rokubacteriales; family CSP1-6; genus 40CM-68-15. The sequence continues at coordinate 13,147 of QHTB01000060.1, read as the reverse complement.
AGATCATCGACTATCCGGGCGTGCCCGTCGATCACGGTACCGTGCAGAAGCGGGACGGCGTGCTCAAGAACGTGCGGATCCCGATCCGCCCTCACTTCGGCGTGATGGGCCTGGCGCCGAGCGAAGCCGACATGGTCGACTCCATTCCACCGAACTACGTCGGCGGCAACATCGACAACTGGCGCATCGGAAAGGGCGCGACGATGTACTACCCGGTGGCCGTGCCCGGCGCGCTCTTCTCGGTCGGCGATCCCCACGCCGCCCAGGGCGACTCCGAGCTGGCGGGCACCGCCATCGAGTGCTCGTTGACCGGCACCTTCCAGCTCAATCTGCGCAAGAAGAACGCGTTGGCCGGGACGGCGCTGGCCGGACTGAACTACCCGTTGCTCGAGACACAGGACGAGTGGGTGCTGCACGGCTTCAGCTACGCGAACTATCTCGCGGAGCTCGGCGCCGACGCCCAGAGCAAGATCTACGAGAAGTCCTCCGTCGATCTCGCGATGCGGGACGCGTTCCGCAAGATGCGCCACTTCCTGATGACGACGCGTGGCCTCAACGAGGACGAGGCCATCTCGCTGATGTCGGTCGCCGTCGATTTCGGAGTCACGCAAGTCGTGGACGGCAACTGGGGCGTGCACGCCGTCATCCGCAAGCACGTCTTCGCCGGCGCCTGACCGTCGGCGGCGACGTCGCCGCGTCGAGGTCTACTGCTGCTGCTGGGCGGCGGCCTCCTGGGCCGCCGTCGTCGGGCGGTCCATGCGCCGCTGGGGGATCTCGGAGAAGACCGGAAGATCGATCTGGCGCGTCTCCTCGCGGAGTGAGGAGACGCCGGGGCCGGCCGTCACCCGCGTCGTGACCCCGGCGGCGAGGGTCTCCTCGGCGACGCCGCGATAGATGCCCTTGTTCGGGGGCACGTCGTCGTAGTGGCGGCCGTGGCCGACGACGACGTACCGCTCGTCCACCTCCACGTTGTGCGTGGGGTCGAAGGGCACCCAGCCCTCGCTCGGCGCATAGAACTCGATCCAGGCGTGACTCTGGGACGGCTCGCGCGACTTGCTCTCGACGTGGAGATACCCGCTCACGTAGCGGCAGGGAATTCCGCGCAGGCGCAGGAACCCGAGCATGAGATGGGCGAAGTCCTGGCAGACGCCGGCCTGGAGCTTCATGAAATCCTCGGTCGTCGAGTCGTAGCGGGTGACGTCCTTCCGGTACTCGAACGTCCGGTGGATGTACTCGCCGACGGCGCGGACCTGCTCGCCGATCGGGGCCCGGTCGCCGTTGCCGACGGCGCGGTGGGCCGTCCGCAGCGCGGGCGTGAGCCGGACCGGGCCACCGAAGTCGAGGAAGTCGCGCAACGGATAGGGCAGCGCCGAAAGTGGCGGCCGGTCGGGCAGCGTCGCCACCGGCGGCCCGGCCGGGTGCGTCTGCACGAGCGAGCGGGCGACCACCTCGATCCGGTCGTGGAACTTCGTGATCGTGAAGTGATGCGTGAGGTTGTCGTTCCAGTCGCGATACCGGAACACGCTCGTCGGCGGCCCCACCGCCAGCTCGAAGGCGGCGACGGTCTGGCCCGTGGTCGTCTTGGGCTGGACGCGCAGTTCGAGAAACGACTCGCTGATGTAGGCGTCGTACTCGAAGGCGAAGCGGTGCTCGACCTCGAGGAACATCAGGTCACGAAGTACAGGGCGGCGAGCGCGTCGTGGACCTTGCTGAGCTCCCCCGACACGCGATCGAGGAGCCCGGCGTAATCGGCTTCGCGCATGAGCTCGCCCTCGCCGTAGTAGAGGCCGGCGTGGAGCCGTCCGACGAGACGGGCCGGCGGCGTGAGGTCGCCGGGGCCGGCGATGGCCTCCAGGCACTCCTTGAGCGCGGCCGCGCCGTACCGCAGCGAGCGCGGCGCGCTGGCGTCGAAGAGCAGGAACGCGATCACGAGCGGCGGCTCCAGCCGCGCCCCGTACACGCGGCGATAGTTCTCGAGCGAGGACAGGGCGCGCAGCAGCGTCCGCCACTGCGTGTAGTAGAGCGGCAGGTCCGTGCGCGGCTCGGCCGCCAGCAGCGCGGGCAGCTTCACGCGCAGGACGCTGGCGCTCCGGTACAGACGCTCGACGGCCTCGCCCAGCTTGAGGAACCGCCACGTCTCGTCGCGCGCGAACGTATTGTCGATCGCCCCCAGGATCGTGAACAGGCCCTTCTGGGTGGCGGTGAGCGCGGCGCGGAAGGCGGGCAGGTCGGCCAGGCCGCGGGTCTCGTACGTCTCCAGCGCGTGGTACGTCTCGTTGATGGCGAGGAAGGCTTCGAGCGTCAGCGCCTCCCGCACCGAGCGCGCGTTCTCACGGGCCTTGCGCACCGAGAAGTGGATCGAGTACGGGTTGCCGGCGTCGAGGAAGAATCCGTGCAGGTAGGGCACGGCGAGCGGCGCGAACGGCGAGGCCGCCCGCGTCATCTGCGCCGCCGGAAAGATGGCGAGCAGATCCTTCCAGACGCCCTGGGCCAGGTCCTCGGCGAACCCCTGCGTCTCGGTCGAGAAGTCCTCGGTGACGAGCAGGAGGCGGGCGATGTTCTCGGCCCGCTCCAGGTAGCGGCCCATCCAGTAGAGCGAGTCCGCCACGCGCGACAGCATCAGGTCTCGCGGGCGGTGAGGACCCAGGTGTCCTTACTGCCGCCGCCCTGGGACGAGTTGACGACGTACGATCCGGCGCGCAGCGCGACGCGCGTGAGACCGCCCGGGAGCACGCGGATCCCGTCGCCGTAGAGGATGAAGGGCCGGAGATCGATCCGGCGCGCCTCGAAGCGGCCCCCGACGTAGGTCGGGTGCGCCGACAGCTCGATGAGCGGCTGGGCGATGTAGTTCCCCGGGGTCTTCCGCATCCGCGCCAGGTACGTCTCGGTCTCCTTCTTCGACGCGAACGGCCCCATGAGCATGTTGTAGCCGCCGGAGTCGCCGGTGGTCTTGATGACGAGCTCGCCCGCGTGCTCGCGGATGTACGCGAAGTCCTTCGGGCGGATGCCAAGGTAGGTCGGCACCTGGGGCAGGAGCGGCGTTTCGCTCAGGTAGTACTTGATGAGCTCGGGCAGGAACGCGTACACCGCTTTGTCGTCGGCGATGCCGGCGCCCGGCGCATTGGCCAGCGCGACGTTGCCGTCGCGATAGACGTTCATGAGGCCAGGCACACCGAGCAGGCTGTCGCGCCGGAACGTGAGCGGATCGAGGAAGTCGTCGTCCACCCGGCGGTAGATCACGTCCACCTTCTGCCGGCCCCGCGTCGTCCGCATGAAGACGTGGTTGTCCTCGACGATCAGGTCGTGGCCCTCGACGAGGAACACGCCCATCTCGCGGGCGAGGAACGAGTGCTCGAAGTAGGCGGAGTTCGCCATGCCGGGCGTGAGGACGACCACCACGGGCTTGTCCGTCCGCCGCGGCGCCGCGTGGAGCAGCGCGCGGAGGAGGAGGTTCGGATAGTCCTTGATCCCACGGACCGGGTAGGCGGTGAAGAACTCCGGGAAGACGCGGCTCAGGACGTTGCGGTTCTCGAGCACGTAGGAGACGCCGGACGGACAGCGGCAGTTGTCCTCGAGGACCATGTATTCACCGTTGCCGTCGCGGATGATGTCGGTGCCCACGACGTGGGTGTAGATGCGCTGGGGCGGGACCACGCCGAGGAGCTCGCGCTTGTATTCCTTGCGGGAGAGCACGAGCTCGGCCGGCACGATCCCGTCCTTGAGGCAGCGCTGGTCCTGGTAGACGTCGAGGATGAAGAGGTTCAGCGCGGTGACGCGTTGAACGAGGCCGGCCTGGATCCGCTCCCACTCGCGAGCGGGGATGATCCGGGGGACGAAGTCGAACGGGAAGATGCGCTCGGTCCCCTCCTTCTCGCCGTACACCGTGAACGTGATGCCCTGGTCCATCAGCGAGAGCTTCTGCAACCGCTCGCGGCGCTCGATCTCGGTTTGCGTGAAGGACTCGAGGATCGAGACGAGCGGACGGTAGTGCGCACGCGCACCACCCTCGCGGCCGAACGCTTCGTCGAATGCCTTCGTCTCGGGCAGCCATTTCACGGCGCCTCAGAATAGCATTCGACGGACGCGCGACGCGTTCGCGTGCCGACCTTGGTCTACGTGAACACGTAGGGTGCCCCGGGAGGGTCGTGCGCTACATGCTTCCGGCGCCGCCGCTCTGGAATTCGCAAAACCCGAGCGTGGTGCGCCACACTCCGCCGCGGCGTTCGCAGTCGTCCTGCTGATTGTGGGTCCAGACGCTCGGCTCGCCGGCACAGCCCGCCAGCAGCGCGGTGACGGCGAGAACCGTCACCGCGCGCGCCGTGCGGCGGACGCTCACGTCACGACTTCAGCGCGAACTTCTGGAACGTATGAGCACCCGGCAGCCCGCGGCTGATCGCGAAGGTGTGGGTGACCTCGCTCACGTAGATGTCGCCCCGCGAATCCACCGCGATGCCGTGGGGCGCGGCGAAGCTCCCGGCAGCCGTGGCGTCGGGCGTTCCCCAGCGCGTCAGCAGGTGGCCGTCCTTGTCGAAGACGCTGACGCGGCCGAAGCGCGCTTCGGTGATCGGCCCGTGGCGCTGCGACGTCTGGCCCTTGTGCCACCACAGCTCGGAGACGTAGGCGCGGCCCTGAGGGTCGAACACGATGTGCGTGGGCCGCTGCGTGTCGGTCCACTCGCTCAGGTACTCGCCGTCCGGGCTATAGATCTGGATCCGGTCGTTCTCCCGATCGCAGACGAAGATCCGTCCGTCGGCGGCCGCGGCGATGCCGTGGGGCAGGTGGAACTGGCCGGGGCCCTTGCCGGGCACGCCCCACGACCGCTTGAGCTGGCCGGTCGGTGAGAACCGATGCACGCGGCAATTGCCGTAGCCATCGGAGATGTAGAGGTCGCCGTTCGGGCCCACCGCGACGTTGGTCGGGCGGTTGAACGGCCCACCGGGGCGCGGGATGCGGATCGAATCCTTGCCGTCGTAGCCGGTGTCCGACGGCGTGTTCATCGTCCCCAGCGTCATGAGCAGCTTGCCGGTCGGCGAGAACTGGCGCACGGTGTGGTTGCCGTCGTCGGTGCAGAAGACGGTGCCGTCCGGACCGATCGTGATGCCGTGCGTGCGATAGGTGAACTCGCCTTCACCCCAGGAGCTCAGGAAATTGCCCTTGCGGTCGTAGACGATGACCGGATGGTCGCCGCGGCAGATGAGGAACACGCGATCCTCACCGTCCACCGCCACGCCCGCGACGTCGCGGTGCACGTAACCGGACGGAAGCTGCTCCCAGCCCTCGACCACGTCGTAGCTTCGCGCGTTTGTCGGCATGACGTCCTCCTCCGATAGATGAGCTGCGCGTCTCGATCAGCTGCGCGTCGGCTTGCGCCGCGGCGGAAAGAACACGGGCCTCGGCATCCGGCCCACCGGGATTTCGATCAGAACCGGCCGCTCGAGCGTGAGCGCCTTCGTGACGAGCGCGCCCACGTCGGTCGGGGTATCGGCCCGCATCCCGACCACGCCGTAGGCGTCGGCCAGCTTCATGAAATCGGGGTTCGTGAGCTCGGCGCCGTAGCTGCCGCCCCAGGCCTCGTCGAGGTCGCGCGCCACGTTGCCGTACGCGTTGTCGTTGAAGACGAGCGCGATCACGTTGATGCCGTACTGCACCGCGGTCGCCAGCTCCTGCGCGTTGTAGAGGAATCCACCGTCCCCCGAGATGGCGACGACCGGGCGGTCGGGGCAGGCGACCTTCGCGCCGAGCGCCGTCGGGAAGGCGAAGCCGAGGTTGCCCGAATAGGACGACGTCAGGTACGTGCGTGGCCGATACACGGGCCAGAAGGGCCGGGTGTAGTAGCCGATCTGCGTCATGCCCGCCACCACGATGGCGTCCTCGGGGACTCCGCTGCGGAGCGATCGCGTGATCGACGCCTGCGGCTCCTGAGTCAGCGTCGCGGCGATCTCCGCGCGCAACGCCTCGCGCTCGGTCTTGCGCGAGGGGCGCGGCGGCGTGGCCGCTCGCAGCCGCTCCAGGAGCTGCTCGAGGGTGGCGCGCGCGTCGCCCACGAGGCCGAACGTCTTCCGGTGATTGCGCCCGATCTCGTCGGGATCGACGTCGATCTGGATCACCTGCTGCTCGGGCTTGAACCCCGCCAGCGCGCAGCGCGAGCCGACGGCCAGGATGACGTCCGCCTGCTCGAGGTATTTCTTGAGGAGGCTCTGGGGATAGATGGACGCGCCGAGAGAAAGGTCGTTGTGATCGCTGACGGCGCCCTTGCCTTCGGCCGACTGGACGACGCCGGCCTGGAGATACTCGGCGACGTCGGCGACTGCTTGATGAGCGCCGGCGCCGTGGACGCCCCCGCCGGCATAGATGACGGGCCGGCTCGACGCCAGCAGCAGCGAGACCGCTCGCTCGACGTCGTGAGCGCTGGCTCCCGCGCGCACGACGAGTAACGGATCGAGGAGCTCGACCTCGGCCTCGTCCTCCATCGTCTCCGGCGGCAGCTCGATTTCCACCGGCCGCGGCCGCCCGGTCTTGAGCTGGCGCACGGCGTCCTGCACTGCCGCCGGCACATCGCGTATCTCGACCACCCGCTTCCGCCACTTGGTGACGGGAGCGATCGCATCGAGCTGATCGTTGACCTCGTGCAGGACGCCAACGTCCTTCCCGATGTTGGCCCGCGGCACCTGTCCCGAGATCATCAGCACGGGCGACGATGCCGCGTACGCCGTACTGAGCCCCGCGGTGGTGTTCAGCAGCCCCGGGCCGGGCACCACCAGGCCGACGCCATACCCGCCGCCGGCCCTCGCATATCCATCCGCCATGTAGCCGATCGCCTGCTCGTGACGGGTCGCGATGAAGCGAACCGCCTTCTCCTCGCGCAGCGCGGCCATCACGCCGTAGAGCTGGACACCGGGCAGCCCGAACACCACCCGCGTGCCTTCGCGCCGGAGCGTCTTGACGAGGGCCTCACCCCCGGTCATCCGCGCCATGTCGGCGCTATCCTACCTGACTTCCGACGTCCGAGGGGCTTCGTCGACCTCTCGGACGCCGCGTACTGCTACTGCTTTAGGCCACAGGCGTCGAGTTCGACTCCTGCGAGACTTCAACCGCTGCGTCCCCATTCTTGGCGGCGCGTGCGCGACGGCGACGGCGCAGAACCAGTCCGGCCAACCCCGAGCCCAGCAGCACCAGCGTGGACACCTCGGGCGTGCTGACCTCGCTGCTTCCCGGATCGTTGGACTCGACGATACCCCGGTCGGTCATCCAGTCCGCACCCAAATTCGGCACGTCGTTCCAGCCGCCAGCTGGGTGGAACCGGCTGTCCATGTTCGCGTAATTCTCTGCATACCGGCCGAACCCGTTATTGGGCTCAGGTCCGCGGTCGTTGCTTGCCCAATACGTGAAGTTCACCGGCTCGCCGTTCATCCAGACGAAGATTCCGTCGTGATTCCTTTCCAGGCCGATCCACAGGCCCTCGCCGGCTCCCAGGCTGTTCTTCCAGGAGTTCCACAGGAAGTCCTGCTCTCCCTGGTCGTTGATCGTCGCCAGGTAGCCGCCGAGCGAAAGCGACTGGGACGCAGCCCCTTCGTACGTGTTCTCCGAGATCAAGTAGTACGTGTGCCCGTTGTAATGAAGTGTGTCGAGAACGGCGGCACTGGCCGTTTGCGTACCGAACAGCCCAAGAGCGATCAGCATCAGACTGGTGATGTATCCGAATCGCGCCAGGAACCGAAGTTTGAGCGTTTGTGCGATCTTTAGTTTCCTCATGGCCCCCTCCAACGTGGGGAGGACTTTAAAAGGGACGTAGAGCGAGAGCAATATATCGGCGGATCAGAGTTCCTATATCGATCGATCTAGCGGTTCTCGCGTTGCGAGGGCCGCCGGAAAACTGTCGATTTTCCAGGTACGTGGAGGTCATCATGAACGAGCTGACGGCGCTGGCTTCTTCGCTCGGAAGTCTGCTGAAGGAACGCAAGGAGACCATTGCGGTGGCCGAATCGTCGGCCGGCGGCCTCATCTCGGCGGCCCTTCTGGCCGTGCCCGGGGCCTCGGCCTACTTTCAGGGCGGCGGGGTAATCTACACGCAAGCGGCGCGGCGCGCGCTGCTCGGCGTGCCCGACACCGCGGTCGAGGGCATTCGCTCGAGCACCGAGGCCTACGCGCTCGTGAAGGCTCGCGCGATCCGCGCGCTGCTCGGCACGACGTGGGGACTCGCGGAGACGGGCGCGACCGGACCCGCGGGCAATCGTTACGGCGACGCACCCGGGCACGCGTGCATTGCCGTCGCAGGACGCGTCGAGCGTGCCATCACGCTGGAGACCAAGCACGGCGATCGCGAGCGCAACATGTGGAGCTTCGCCAGGGCCGCGCTCGAGCTCCTCGAGACATCACTCCGTCAACGGTAGGAGGCGAACGTGCGAATCGGGTTCATCGGACTCGGAATCATGGGCAGCTCCATGGCGCTCAACGTGCGCGCGGCCGGTCACGACCTCGCCGTCTACGACATCCGTCGCGAGGCGGCCGCGCCGCATCTCGCCGCGGGCGCGAAGTGGGCAGACAGTCCACGTGCAGTCGCCGAGACGGCCGAGGTGGTCTTTACCTCGCTGCCGGGCCCGCGTGAGGTCGAGGCGGTCGCCCTCGGCAACGACGGGCTGCTCGGGAGCATGCGCTCGGGCGCGGTGTGGTTCGATCTCACGACGAACTCTCCGTCGTTGATCCGGCGACTGCACGAGCAGTTCGCCGCTCGCGGCCTGCACCTGCTCGACGCGCCGGTGAGCGGCGGCCCCAAGGGCGCGCGGACGCGCAAGCTCGCGCTGTGGGTGGGCGGCGATCGCACCGTGTTCGACAAGTACAAGACCGTGCTCGACGCGCTCGGCGACCAGGCGATGTACGTCGGTCCCATCGGGGCGGGCCTGGTCGCCAAGCTCGTGCACAACTGCGCGGGCTACGCGATCCAGGCCGCGCTGGCCGAGGTCTTCACGCTCGGCGTGAAGGGCGGCGTCGAGCCGCTCGCGCTCTGGCAGGCCGTGCGGCAAGGCGCGCTCGGCCGTCGCCGGACGTTCGATCGCCTCGGCGATCAATTCCTTCCCGGTACCTACGAGCCGCCGGATTTCACGCTGCGGCTCGCCCACAAGGACGTGACGCTGGCGACCGAGCTCGCCCGCGAGCTGCGCGTGCCCATGCGCGTGGCCGATCTCGCGCTGGAGGAGCTGACCGAGGCGCTCAATCGCGGCTGGAGCGAGCGCGACTCGCGCGTGTCGATGCTGCTGCAAGTCGAGCGATCCGGGGTAAAGATCGCGGTGCCGAAGGAGAAGATCCAGCAGATTCTCGACGATGAGCGATGAGAGCCGTGGACGCGCTCGCGGTCTCGATCCTGATCCTCGGCAGCACAGGGTGCGCGTCCCTGGACTCGGCGCTGGAGCCGAAGGCGGGCCAGGAGTTGCGTCCGTTCGCCGTCGGATGGGAGCAGTTCTTCACCATCGACTGGCAGCCGACTGAGCGCAAGGGCCAGCCCGCGCTCGAGGGCATGGTGGTGAGCCGTTTCGGCGCGACCGCTACTCGCGTTCAGCTCCTCGTGGAGGGACTCGACGAGAGCGGGCGCGTCATCAACCAGAGGGTCATCTGGCTCGGCCCCAGCATCGGGCCCTTCGACCGAGTGGAGTTCTGGACCCCGGTCACGAGATCACCGAAGTATCGCGTGCGCATGTTTGCCTACGACTGGAGAGACAAGGGAGGAGGCGTGTAGCGGGTCGTTAGCTTGACAATCACGCGCGCCCCGTGATTACGTCGGGCCCTCGATGGCGTTCCGGCCCCGACCACCGGTGAGGGAGGCAATCATGGCTACGGAGACGACTCGGCGGGCGTTCCTGCGCACGGTGGCGGCGGTGTCGGCGGGCTCACTGGCGGCCGCTCGCTTCGCTCAGGCCGCGGGACCCAACATCGTCGCCGGCAGCTTCGCGGGCGTGTGGGTCGATGGCCTCAAGGCGGGCGTCATCTCGTGCTACAAGCGCAAGACCGGCGGCGACGTCGAGCTCGTCGTGGGCACGCCGACCGACTTCGTGCAGAAGGTCATGGCCACGCGCGACCGCCCGGCGATCGACGCGATGATCGGCACCGACGCCGACGTCTTCCAGAATGCGCAGCTCGGCATCATCGAAAAACTCCAGCCCGCGAAGATTCCGAACGCCGCCGGCATCCTGCCCATTTTCCGAGAGCCGTACGAGGGATGGGCGTTCGGATTCGACGGCGGCCGCGACGGCGTCACCTACAACGCCAACAAGGTCAAGAACCCGCCGAAGAGCTGGATCGAGTTCACCGAGCGCGTGGCCAAGGGCGAGTTCGGCCGTGCCGTGCTCTATCCGCACCTGACCGCGACGGACGGGCTGGCCATCACGTGGCTGATCAACCGCGAGCTGGGCGGGAGCCTCAACGATCCGTCGCCCGTCATCAAGCGGCTGCGCGAGATGAAGCCGTACATCACCAAGTTCTGGACGAGCAACGCGGAGCCCGGCACCGCGCTCACCAGCGGCGAGGTCGACATCGCGGCATGGACCGATGGCCGGACGTTCGGCGTGCAGGCCGCCGGCAACAAGCACATCCAGTTCGCGCTACCGGCGCCCGGAAGTCCCATGCTCACGATCTGCTTCATGAAGGTGAAGAACGGCTCGGACGGCGGCTGGGAGTACCTGAACTGCGCATCCGACGCCAAGAACCAGGCCCTCTGGAACCAGTTCTTCCCCGGCTATTACATGACGCACCAGAACAACGACTACCCGCCCGCGTCGCGTGAGAAGCAGGACCCCACGTCGCTGGACCGGAGCTTCAAGAACTGGATCCAGGTGCCGTGGAAGGAGCTGTCGCGGCTGCGCCCGCAGTGGATGGAGGCGTGGACCAGGGAGATCGGCGCCTAGCGGGAATGCCGGCGCTCCTGCTGACGCCGCTTATAGTCTTCCTGCTGACGTTCTTCGTCCTGCCGTTCGGGGTCATGCTCGTCGAGAGCCTGTACCTGTCGCCGCTCCAGAGCCCGGCCGGCTCGGCGATGACCTTCGCGAACTACGCCAAGGCCTTCGGTGACGCCTTCTACCTGCGCGTCCTGCTCCAGACCGTGGCGCTCGGCGTCGCGGTGACAGCCCTGGCGCTCGTGCTCGGCTATCCCGTCGCGTATTTCCTGGCGCGTACCCGCTCGCGCCGGCGCCACGTCCTCCTCTTCCTCGTCATCTCGCCGCTCGTCGTCAGCATCGTCATCCGCTCCTACGGCTGGATGGTGCTCCTGGGGCGCGCCGGAACGGTGAACACGCTGTTGGTGGCGCTCGGCCTGGCCGAGCGGCCGTTGCCGCTGATGTACAACTGGTTCGGCGTCATCGTCGCGCTGACTCACGTGCTGCTGCCGTTCATGATCCTGACGCTGGCCAGCGTGATCGAAGGCATCCCGGAGAGCCTCGAGGACACCGCCGCCGTCCTCGGGGCGGGATGGTGGTCACGCTTTCGCCACGTGATCCTGCCGCTCAGCATGGAGGGCGTGGGCGCGGGCGTCACGCTCGTCTTCATGCTCACCATCGGCAGCTTCGTGTCGATCTTGCTGCTCGGCGGCAGCGACACGCTCGTCCTGCCGCTGCTCATCTACCAGCAGATCAGCCTGCTCAACAACAACTTCGCCGCCGCCCTCGGCATGCTCCTGCTCGTGCTCTCGCTGGCGCTGCTCTACGCCCAGGCCCGCGTGTTCCGCGTGCGCGGCGCCGCGTGACGGGCCGTTGATCCTCCGGCTCTACTGCGCGGCCGTCCTCGCCTTCCTGAGCCTGCCGATCGTCGTCGCCGTCGGTGTCGCGTTCGGGAGCGACAAGATCGCGCGCTTCCCGCCGACCGGGCTGTCGCTCCGCTGGTTCGGCGTCGCGCTGTCCAATCCGACCTTCATCACCGCCCTCGGCAACAGCGTCGTCCTGGCCGCGCTCACCACGCTGCTCACCATCGTCATCGGGTTGCCGGCGGCGATGGCCCTGGTCCGCCATCGACTCCCCGGTCAGCCTGTGCTGGAGACATTCCTGCTCTCGCCGCTCAGCCTGCCGGGCGTCCTGTTCGGCGTTGCCATGCTGTTCTTCCTCGGCGCCTCGGGATTCGGGCTCACAGGGTGGGGCATCCTGGCCGCGCACGTCGTGATCGCCGTGCCCTACGTCCTCCGCACGACGCTCGCGGTCTATCGCGGCCTCGATCGCGGCCTCGAGGAGACGGCCGGCGTGCTGGGCGCCACCCCGTGGCAAACCTTCTGGCACGTGACGCTGCCCTTGCTCCGGCCGGGCCTGGTGGCCGGAGGTCTCTTCGCCTTCCTCACGTCGTTCGACAACGTGCCCGTCTCGATCTTCCTCACCACGGCCCGGACGACGACGTTGCCGGTCACCATCATGAGCTACCTGGTGAACCAGGACTTCGATCCGATCGTCGGCGCCATCTCGGCGGTGCAGGTGGCGCTGGTGCTCGGGCTGCTCTTCCTCCTCGATCGCATCTACGGCATCGGTCAGATCACTTCGTTGGCCGGTCAATGAGCACGTCCGCGGGCGGCTCGAAGATGGCTGACGTCGAGCTGCGGGGTATCGCCAAGCGGTATGGCGCAGTGCAGGCGGTCGCCGCCCTCGACCTGCGCGTCGAGCCCGGTCAGTTCGTGTCGCTCCTCGGTCCGAGCGGATGTGGCAAGACCACCACGCTCCGGATCATCGCCGGGCTGGTCCGCCCCGACGCCGGGCAGGTGATCATCGGCGGCCGCGTGATGAACGACGTGCCGGTTCATCACCGCGGGCTCGGCCTGGTCGCCCAGAACTACGCGCTCTTTCCCCACATGACCGTGATGGAGAACGTGACGTTCGGCCTGCGCATGCGCCGGGCGGCGCCGGCCGACATCGCGCGGCGCGCCGGCGAGGCGCTCGAGATGGTCCGGCTCACCGGCCTGGGCGACCGCTATCCGCGCCAGCTCTCGGGCGGACAGCAGCAGCGGGTGGCGCTGGCCCGCTGTCTCCTCGTCGAGCCCGCCGTGCTGCTGCTCGACGAGCCGCTCGGCGCGCTCGACAAGAAGCTGCGCGAGGCGATGCAGGTCGAATTGAAGTCGCTCCAGCGCCAGGTCGGCATCACCGCGATCTTCGTGACGCACGATCAGGAGGAGGCGCTCACGCTGTCC
>QHTB01000059.1 GCA_003220615.1 Candidatus Rokuibacteriota bacterium | reverse complement strand
CGTGTTGCGGCGATTCGCAGGAGCGACGAGAGCCACCCGCCGCGAGTGCTGCCCGGCGTGAGCACGTAGAGCCGGGCGGGATGGGTCGAGTCCGGGGACCGCCGCAGGAGCCCGGCGGTGATCACGGTCTCGAGCGATTGCGCGACTTGCGGGAGCTCATACCCGACGTACTCGGCCAGACGCTCGGTGAGGAGGTAGGCCCGCGGATGCCGAGAGAAGAACAATAACAGATCGAGATCACACGGCTGCCTCAGGCACCCAATACGGTGAAGGAGATCCACGATGCGCTCGGGTGTCATGCGCTTGGACGTCACGAAAAGGTCCCTACCCAAACATCCTGACCAGTCGGGCTGGACCGGTCGTGCTGGTGGATGAGATCTCGAAGAGCGCTGCAGCGGCCTGGTTCCCGGCGACAACCCTGTCCGCGACGTCGATGACGAAGAAGGCGACCGGCAGCGCCACGAGCATGGGGTGAACGAGGCGAGCAGGTTGCTCGGCGCCGGAGTCCGGGTTGACCGGATCGGGCCTGGAACTTCGCATCACAAAACGCTCCTGCGCCGGCTCGTGTCTGTTCATCGGTACCGACGGCGGCACCGCTCGAGCTCCGTGCGCTAGCCCTTCGCGAGCTTCTCGACCTCCTTCTTCGACATCGTCTGCAACTGCGACAGAAGGGTTTTCACCTTCCGCTCAGACGCGTGATCAGCCAGGATGAACTTCTTCGACTTTGTCCTGACGATGTAGGCCACCCAGTCGTCCAGGCTCGGCGTGCCCCGCCAGACGATGGTGAGACCGCTGAGCCGCAGGCGACGGCGTCCTTCGACTCTTGCCAGTGGCTTGCGACTCGCCTCCATCGGCCCCAGTCCTCACGTGAGAAGGGCAAATCTCTTTCGACGTCAGCGATTCGATGGTGGACCGATATCTACGAGCACACGACTGGAGATGTCAACACTTGGTTCGCCCGCATCAAATGCCTGTCCGCGCGCCTCTGGGCTCGCGCGACCCTGTCGAATAGCCGACATTTTGGCGTCGCGCCGGTGGTGGATGGATAGACCGTCGTTTTGGGCGACCGCAACCGTGAGACCGCGTCACGCCGAGCAATTCTGACGCCTGTGGATAACTGTGAAAATGTGGATAAGATATGGGTGGGTGTTACGCGGAGGTTGTCGGCAGGGCGCATCCAGGCCCGTCGCACACGTGCTGTATTCGAACGTGAGCCGGTAGCGCCGAAGCTCGGGTGTACGAAAAAGGGGATCCTGGCTAAGGTGGCAAGGAGGCGCGGGATGGCTCTGGTTCCGATGGTGGTCGAACTGACCCCGCGCGGGGAGCGGGCGTACGACATCTTCTCCCGGCTGCTCAAGGAGCGGATCATCTTCCTCCCGACCTACATCGAGGACGAGATCGCCAACCTGGTCATCGCCCAGATGCTCTTCCTGGAGGCCGAGGATCCCGACAAGGACATCCAGCTCTACATCAACTCCCCCGGCGGCTCGGTGACGGCGGGCATCGCCATCTACGACACGATGCAGTACGTCAAGCCGGCCATCTCCACCATCTGCATGGGGCAGGCGGCGTCTATGGGCGCGCTCCTGCTCTGCGCCGGCACCAAGGGCAAGCGCTTCGCGCTGCCGCACAGGCCACCGACATTGACATCCAGGCCAAGGAGATCCTGCGGATGCGGGAGGAGCTGAACCGCATCCTGGTCCACCACACCGGGCAGTCCATGGAGAAGATCCAGCGGGACACCGACCGCGATTTCTTCATGACGGCCGAGCAGGCGAAGGAGTACCGGATCGTGGACGCGGTGATCTCCGCCAAGCCGACCACGCGGCCAGTCCCCGAGGGGGCCGTGCCGGCGGCGGCGCGCTGAAGTATTCGTTCTGCGGCAAGAGCCAGAACGACGTGTGCGAGATAGGTCGATCCAGTAGGGACTCCGAGCAGCAATCAGCATATGCAGCCCATGCGCCTAAACGAGATCGGCCTCAAACGTCACACCGTTTGATATCGGTGAATGCGTGCCCGCGATCTGAACCAGCGGCTCAAGGGTCGTCTGCCGATCCAAGGGGCCGAGAGACGTCGTGAGTAACCAGGAGCTTCAGGCCACTCTAACGATTCCGGCACTTCGAGGTTCCAAAAGCTATCGAGTCCCCTTCGGGACATAGGACACGCCCTAGCCCGGTACGCCGGCTGTGCCTGCCATAGGGACGTTGGTGAATAGTTAGACGGGTGTGACCTGGCCCCCAAACGGCAGGGAGGCGAACACGTCTGTCAGTTGGTTCTCGTTGGGGCCACCACCGTCCCGCTAGTCGAGCCGGTAGAACCTCCGCGCGTTGTGCAGCAGGATCTTCTCCTTCACCTTGTCCGACAGGTCGGTCCGCTCGACGAACTCCGGGATGTCGTGCAGGAAGTCGGGACGGGCCCGCTCGTGTGGGAAGTCGGAGGCAAAGAAGATCCGGTCCTCGCCCACTAGCTCGATGACGTAGGGCAGCGTCCGCTCCTCGACCTCGCACGAGAAGTAGATGTTGCCCTCGCGGACGTACTCGCTCGGCTTCCGGCGGAGGAACGGGCACCACCGCTGGCCCCGCTTCTCGAACTCGTCGTCCATGCGATCCATCATGTAGGGCACCCAGCCGGCGCCGCACTCGAGGAACGCGACCCGTAGCTGGGGGAACCGCTCGAAGACGCCGTCGAACATGAGGCTGGTGAACTGGACGAGGATGGCGAACGGGTGCTCGAGCGTGTGGGTCTTGATGAAGG
Organism: Candidatus Rokuibacteriota bacterium; assembly: GCA_003220615.1. Classification (GTDB taxonomy): domain Bacteria; phylum Methylomirabilota; class Methylomirabilia; order Rokubacteriales; family CSP1-6; genus 40CM-68-15. Next base: position 18,185 of record QHTB01000059.1, on the reverse strand, counting down.
AGTCGAAGAAGTCGAAGCCGAACCCCCGGCTGGGCGCGCCGTGGACCGCGAGCGCCACGTCGAGCCGTTCGGCCTCCTCGTACAGGGGATCGAAGTCGCGATGGCCGAATGCCTTGCCGAGCACGGTCGCCGCGGGCAGTAAGGCGCCTCGCATGCCGAGATCACGCACGGCGTGCCGCAGCTCGGTCACTGCGGCGCCGACGTCCAGGATGGGCAAGAGCGCGATGCCCTGAAGCCGGCCGTCGCGCTTCGTGTAGGCGTTGTAGAGCCAGTCGTTGTAGGCGCGGGCGAGGCCGATCGACCAGTCACGGTCCTGGACGAGGCCGAAGGCCAGCCCGCCCGTGGGATAGAGAAACGTCATCTCCATCCCGGTGTCGGCGAGGAAGCTCACCCACGATTCGGGATCGCCCAGTGCGATGCGATCGGAGGCGGCCCGGAACCATCCGTCGAGCGATGGGAAGTACGAGAAGCACGACCGGTCGGCGTTCTTGAGCGATTTGCCCAGGTAGGTGGCGTACTGGGCGATCTGTTCATCGTGCTCGATGCAGTGTCCGTCGGCGTCGATCACGCGGAAGCGCTTCGCCATGTCCCTACCTCCGGCGAGGTTAATAGAACGTCAATCCGCCGTTGACGGTGATCGTCTGCCCGGTGATGAAGGCCGCATCGTCCGAGGCGAGGAAGACCACGGTGCCGACGAGGTCGCGCGGTTCTTCCGGGCGCTTGATGCACTGAGCGCGCAGCATCGTCTCGCGCTGCTCGGGGGTCACCGTCTCCCGCGGGATCTCGGTGAAGGTGGCGCCCGGTGTGATGGTGTTGACCGTGATCCCGAAGTCACCGAGCTCGCGGGCCATCGCGCGTGTCATCGCGAACACGGCGCCCTTCGAGGCGATGTAGTGCAGGTAATTCGGGCGGCCCATGAAGATGGCGGCGGAGGAGATGTTGATGATCCGCCCACTGCGCTGTTGCCGCATCTGGGGAACGACCGCCTTGCTGGCCAGCCACACGCCGCGGACGTTGACGGCCATCAGCTCGTCCCACTCCGCCTGGCCGATCTCCCAGAAGGGCTTCATCGTGATGGTCGAGAAGATCGCCGCGTTGTTGACCAGGACGTCGAGACGGCCGAACTGGCGCACGGTCGTGGCGACCATCTCCCGACAGCTCGTCTCATCGGCGACGTCGGTCCGCACGAAGGTGGCCTGGCCACCTGCGGCCAGGCACTCCTCGGCGACCGCCTTTCCCTTCGCCTCGTTCAGCTCGGCCACCACGACGCGGGCGCCCTCCTCGACGAGCCGATGCGCGTACGCGCGTCCGATTCCCTGGCCGGCGCCAGTAACGATTGCGACCCGATCCTCGAGCTTCATCGTTGCTGCTCCTGGCGCGCCCCGAGCTCAGCGCGCAGCATCTTCGCCGCGGCCACCATCGACGTGAGCTTGCCGAAGGCGACGTCACGCGGCAGGTATTTCATTCCGCAGTCGGGCGCGAGAATGACGTTTTCAGGCCTGACGAAGGTCAGCGCGCGCTTGATGCGCGCGGCCACCGTCTCCGGCGTCTCGACCATCCTGTCGTCCAGGTCGAGGCAGCCGACCATGATCTGTTTGCCCTCGAGCTTGCCGAGCACCGCGCAGTCGAGCTTCGACTGGGCCGTCTCGACCGAGACCTGACGACACGGACAGCCCGCCAGCTCGGGGAGGAACGAGTAACCCGTCGGGCGCCGGTGGATGATCGCCGCATAGCCGAAGCAGATGTGCACGGCAGTCGTCCCGGTGAGGCCGTCGAGAGCGCGGTTCAAGGCGCGCAGGCCATACTCGCGAGCCTTCTCCGGCCGCGCTTGCATGTAGGGCTCGTCGATCTGCACGATGTCGGCGCCGGCGGCGAAGAGATCGCGGATCTCCTCGTTGACCGCAGCGGCATAGTCCATCGCTGCCGCTTCCTCGCTCGGGTAGAAGTCGTTCTGGGCCTGCTGGCTCAGCGTGAACGGGCCTGGCACGGTCATCTTGATCGGCCGGGTGGTGTGGGCGCGCAAGAAGCGGACGTCCTCCACCTCGACCGGGCGCCGGCGCCGGATCGGGCCCACGATGCGCGGCACCGGATTGGGATGGCCCGAGCGGTCGAGCGCGGTGCCCGGATTGTCGACGTCGATGCCCTCGAGCGCCGTGGCGAACCGGTTCGAATAGCTCTCGCGGCGGATCTCGCCGTCGGTGACGATGTCGAGGCCGACCGCTTCCTGATCGTGGATCGCCAACCGCGTCGCGTCGTTCTGCGCCTCCGCCAGCCACGGCTCGGGGACGCGCCACAGCTCGCGAGCCCGTACGCGGGGCGGGAAGCGACTGGCGAGCTTCTGGCGGTCGATCAGCCATTCGGGTTGCGGGTAGCTGCCGACGAGCGTGGTGGGAAACAGCGTGGCCATCAGTTGTAGAGGATCGCCTTCAGCTTCGCCGAGAGCGCCGGCTCGATCGTGAAGGCGTCGGCCACGAGCTTTTCCAGCTCTTCACCGGTCACGGGATCGAGCGTGAGCTTGGTCTTTTCTATTTCGGCCAGGAACGCGGGATCCTTCAGCGTCTCCTGAAACGCCTTGCGGAGGAGCTGCACGCGCTCCTTCGGCGTCGCCGGCGGCAGCACGAACGGCCGGGCGTACGCGCTGACGTTCTGCACCGCGACCTGGATCAGCCGACGGGCCTCGTCGTTCTTGGCCAGGTTGACCGCGAGCGGGACGTTCGGCAAATCGGGAAATGGCTTCGCGGTCACCTGGACGATCGGCACGACCTCGCCCGCGTCGAGCGCATTGCGCCACGCCGCCCGCATGGACTCCCACGACCAGCACGCGCCGGCCAGCTCGCCGCCCGTCGCCGCCAGACGAATCTCGGACGTGCCCTTGTAGCCGGTGACGACCTGGATCGGCAATCCCAGTGCCGCCTTCAGCGTCCGCCCGGCCTTGTCGGGCGTGGCGCCGGGGAGGATGCCGCCGAGCTTCACCGGTGCGGTGGCGGCCATCCATTTGTCCAGGGACGTGATCCCGCTAGCCTTCGTCAGGGCGCACACGACTTCTTCCCTCGCGGTGGCGCCGATGAAATGGAACTTGCGCGCGTCGAACTCGATCCCGGGCTGTCCGAGGACCTGACTCAGGACGAGCGAGCCGTCGAAGTTGCCGACGATCAGGCCGTCGGCCTTGGCCACGCGGTAGAGATGGTTGGCGGCGATCAGGCTGCCGGCGCCGACCATGTTCTCGACGATGATCGTCGGGTTGCCGGGGATGTGCTTGCCCCAGTGTCGCGCCAGCACGCGCGCGTACGTGTCGAACCCGCCGCCGGCGGCCAGGCCCACGATGATGCGGACGGTCTTGCCCTCGTAGAAGGACTGGGCGCGCGCGGAGTCGGCGCCTGCGCTGGCCAGCACGGCGACGGCGACGACCGATGCGATCAATCCTCTTCGCATGCGCATCCTTTATATGCCGAGGAGCGCCGAAGGATTCTTACGCGTCATCTCGTCGAGCTGAGCATCGCTCACGCCCAGTTCGCCGAGCCGCTTGACGAACGCCACGAAGCCGTTGATCGGCAGGTCGAGCGGCGCCGCCCCCATGTCGCTGGCCAGGATCGAGTGATCGGCGCCGACTGCCTTGATGGCAGCCGCCATCTGCTCGACGCTGGCGCCTCGCCACGACTGAAAGCGCGGGACGCTCGACTGTGGGCCGAGATAGACGCCGATGTAGGCGTGCTCGATGAACGCGCCTAACCTGGCCGCTTCGCGCTGCTCGTCGATCGACATGTTGATCGGGTCGTAGTCGGCGTGCGTGCAGACGATCTTCTGCACGCCGGCGGCCCGCGCTTCCTTGATCAGCGCGATCGCTTCCTGGGGCGCCAGGTGACAGGTCTCGAGCACGAGGTCGTGCTTGGCGCAGAGCTTCAAGACCTCCTGCATCGCCGGCACGAGCTTCGTCCCATCGAAGGCTTCCACGGGCGGTGTCGGGTTCTTGAAGCGCTGGTGGTGGTTGCGCGAGTTCAAGCTGGGCAGCCAGACGACCTTCCCGAGCTTGTCCGCTCCACCGCCACGGAAGACGGCCATCGCTTCCACCGCGGCGGGATTGATGCCGCCCGTCGGCCAGTTCATGACGACGCCGCCGTAGACCTTGATCCCCGGGACGGCCGCGCTCGCCTGGGCCGCGCGCGTCACCGTCTCGAACGCTCCGCCCTTGAGCACGATGGCCTTCAAGCCGCGCTCGCGCGCGCCCTGCGCCGCCTCGACGGCGCCGACCGTGCGGTCGAAATTGTCGGGATACGTGTGCACGTGGAAGTCGATCATCCCCGCGGTCATCTGGTCCTGGGGCCGCGCGGGGGCTGGCGTCTGCGCCTCTGCAACCGACGCGGACCCCGCCACGCCGGCCGCGGTGAATTGCAGAAAGCGCCGTCGCGAGATCGGGTCGAGGCACATCGTCGGACCTCCTTCCGGTCGACGGAAGAGTAAGCGCCACGCGGCCCACGAGCAAGGGCGGTTGCGGTCGCCGGAGACGCGCGCCTATATATAAGGAAGGGCGTTCTGGCACGCGAATCCGTCCTTCAGCGCGCGAACAGGGCGTAATCGAATGCTGACAGGAGGGTTCAATGACGGCCGCACCCCGAGTGGAGCCTGTTGCGCCGCCCTATCCGCCCGAGCTCCAGAAGGTCTTCGACAGCATCATGCCGCCGGGCGTGCCTCCACTGGCGTTGTTCACCACGCTCGCTCGTGTGCCGCGCATCTGGGAACGCTTCCGAGCCGGCAGCCTTCTCGACCGCGGTCCGGTCTCGCTCCGGCATCGGGAGATCGTCATCGACCGAACGTGCGCGCGGTGTGGCTGCGCGTACGAGTGGGGCGTCCACGTCGCATTCTTCCAGCAGCGCGCGGCCCTGACGCCGGAGCAGGTGCGGGCGACGGTGCACCGAAACGCCGATGATCCGGCCTGGAATGCCGAGGAGCGGCTGCTGATCCGGTTGGTCGACGAGCTGCACGATTCTGCGAGCATCTCCGAAGAGCTGTGGAAATCGATCAGATCCTCGAGCTGATCGCGCTCGTCGGCTTCTATCACACGGTCTCGTTCTTCGCGAACGGCCTCAGGCTGGCGCCCGAGCCCTTCGGCGTTCAGCCGCCTCGGGAACGAGTGGCCGGCAGCGCGGGAGAGCAGGAGTCGCACCGATGACCAGGTTCAGGAGAACGCTCGTCGTGGCTGCGTCGGAGCTCCTTCTCCTCGCCGGAGTGACGGCGACAGGGTCAGCGACACCGGGGACAGGGGTCAGCGACACCATCCTGGCGAAGGGGACGTCGCCGAACGGCATCGTGGTCGGCAGCCGCGGGAACACCGAGGTGGCCGTACGCGAGATCACCATCGCCCCCGGCGGCTCAACCGGCTGGCACTACCACGAGGGCGCGCTGATCGCGGTCGTGAAGTCCGGCACGTTGACCCGCACGCTGCACGACTGCTCGACCGAGCAGACGTTGCCGGGCGGATCGTTCGTCGAGCCGGCGGGACGGACCCACGTCCACATCGGCGCAATCTTGGTACCGAGCCAGTCGTCTTGCTCGTCACCTCGGTGCTGCCGGCCGGCCAGCGTCTGTCCAACGATGCCCCGCAGCCGCCGTGCGACCGATGATCCCGGGGACACCGCGACGCCAGCGGAGGTGGCGGTGGCTCAGCGGAAGTGCGGCATGACGTGGCGGGCGAACAGCTCCATGCTCCGGCGCGCCTTCGGCTTTTCCATCATGCCGAAGTTGATCTGGAAGGTCGGGTAGACGTCGCCGAAGGTCTCGCGGATGTAGGTGAGCTGGCGCGCGGCGTCGTCGGGGTCGCCGATGATCGCGCGCGTCTCGTCGAGCACGCGCTCGTAGGTGATGTCGTTGAGCATTTGCTCCAGCGCCGAGTACGGCTTGTACTGCCCCGACTGCCGCCCGGTCCACGCCTTTGCCGACTGGCGGAAGTTCCGGAGGTACTGCTCCATGTAAGGCCGGCACTCCTCGCGCGCTTCCTTCCGGGTCGGGGCGACGAAGAGGTGCAGCACCATCATGACCTCGCCCGGTCCCTTGCGCGCTTCGTGACCGTGATCGCGATACGCCTGACGGTAGAGCTGGAGCTTCTCGGCCAGCTCGTGGTGCTCGCCGAGGTAGGGCACGACCATCAGGTTGTAGCCACGCTCGCCCGTCCACACGAACGACTCCGGCGTCACCACCGCCGCCACCCAGATGGGCGGATGCGGCTGCTGAGTCGGGCGCGGGAGCGAGGTCACATTCTTGAAGCGGTGGAACTTGCCCTCGAAGGTGACGGTCTCCTCGGTCCACAGCCGCGTGATGGCCTCGATACCCTCCTCGAACCGCGCCCGGCTCTCGTCCATCGAGATGCCGAACGCGTCGAACTCGTAGGGCATGAACGCGCGGGCGAAGCCGGCGTCGAGCCGGCCGCCGCTGATGGCGTCGAGCATCGTGAGCTGGCCGGCCAGCTTCAGCGGGTGATTGAAGACGGGCAACACGGCGCCGGTGACCATGCGCAGCCGCCGCGTGCGCTGGCTGCAGGCGGCCAGGAACACGCAGGGGTCGGGGCTGTAGCCGCCGTACGAGGTGAAGTAGTGCTCGACGATCTTGACGCTGTCGTAGCCGAGCCGGTCCGCCTCCTCGGCGAGATCGAGCACGTCGGCGAAGTACTGTTGACCCGACACCCGATCGGGATGGACGTCGGGGAAATAATCGATCCCGAACTTCATCGCCGACGCTTACTTGATGGCCTGGGGGTTGATCGGCGAGCCCACGGCGCGCGTGATCGGCAGCGGCGGGGCCACGAACATGAACTCGTAGACGCCGTCGGCTGCGCAGTCGGCGCCGAGCGCCTCGAGGTCGAAGATCTCGCCGACCAGCAGGCCCATGTTGACCACCATCACCAGGTGGAGCGGCTGGAAGGAGTTCGGCAGCTCGTTGGGCCTCACCTCGGCGCCCCACGTGTCGGTCGCGATGCCGGCGATCGATTTCCCGTAGAGCCACGGCGCGGTGTGGAACGACAGCCCCGGCGCATCGCCCGCCGAAAACGTGCCCCAGCTCTTCTCGCGCACCCGCCGGCCGACGTCGCCCGTCCGGATCAGCACGATGTCGCCGGGCTCGACCGTCACCCGTTGCTTTGCCGCGCACGCCTCGAGATCCTCGACGTAGATCGCCTCGCCCGGCCGCATCGCGTCCACGCCCTTGAAGCGCGCCATGTCGAGCAGCACGCCGCGGCTCGCGATCCGGTCTTTGTAGTGCTCGATGCCGTTCTTGGCCGCACCGTTCGAGCTGACCAGCGCGGCGTCGCGGCCCCCGTACATCTTGCCGTTGTGGAAGATGTGGCCGAGGCCGTCCCACTGCGTGCCGCATTGCAGGAACATGGTGATCTGATCGTCGGCGAAGCCCCAGCCGTAGGGCAGCGTGTCGAAGCCGGCCAGCTTCTGACGGCCGGCGACGTGATCGGTGCCCGTCGCCACCATGCTGTGCAGTGGATTGACCCGGCCGAACGCGCCCGTCTGCGGGCCGCTCGTGTCGAAGTTGAGTGCGCAGGAGATGATCTTGCCCTGACGCACGAGGCCGGCCGCGCGCTTGACCACGGCGGGCGTGATGAAGTTCAGCGTGCCGATCTCGTCGTCCTTCCCCCACCGGTCCCAGTTGCGGAACCGCTTGCAGTACTCCTCGAGCAGCGCCGGGGTGACGGCGGGGCGGTTCGTCATCGATACGTGCCCTGGCCCGCCGCGTGGATGCCGGCGCCCGTCACGTAGTCGAAGAGGTTGGCGACGTTCATCTTCATCACGCGCGGCGCGTAGCCCTCCTGCTCGACGTCCATCGGATAGCGGTCCGTCATCGCGGTGAGGCTCTCGACGCACTGGTCCTTCGTCAACCCGCGGTCGACGCCGCCGCGCACGTAGTCGACCCACTCGCGAATGAAGGCCTCCTGCTCCTTGAGGTAGGCCTTGTCGCACACCGGGCCGTGGCCGGGCACGAGCGTCTCCGCGCGCACGCGGCGCAGGTGATCGAGGGCCTCCAGCCACCGCGCCGGATCGGCCTCCTGCAGCCATGTCTGGACCTTGCAGAAGATGTTGTCGCTGGTGAAGACGACGCCTTCCTCCTCGACGATCACCGCCGCCTGATACGGCGTGTGCCCCGGCATGTGGACCATGCGGAACGTGTGGTTGCCGACGTGGAGCGTCATCTCCTTCTGGAACGTGATGATGGGCGCGTTGGGCCGATAGCCCTCCAGCAGTTTCGGCTCGTCGGGACCGAACGTGCCGACGCGGGCCACGTGCTCGGCCAGATCCGTGCCGAGGATGCGGGTTCGCACGCCCTCGTGGGCGATGGCGGGCACGTCGAAGAACGCGTTGGCCGTCCAGTGATCGCCGTGCGGCTCGGTGTTGATGATGTAACGCAGCCGGCCGCGGCGCTCGATCTCCGCCTTCAGGCGCAGGGCGTCGCTCGGCTTGAACGGGCCGTCGATCAGGACCAGGCCGTCCGACGTCGTGACGAGGCCATGGTTGGAGCCGCGCTGCCCGGTCTCGACGAACACGTTGGCGGTGAGCTGTCTCATGACGTCACCTCGCGGGCCAGGTCGGCACCATCTCGGGATGGCGATCGCGGCCGGCCTGCACCCGGTACAGCACCATGCGCGTGACGCTGGTCACGCGGTGCACCTCGCCGGCGGGGAAGACCACGGTCGCGCCCGGGCCCAGACGAACCTCCTTCGTTCCATCGTTGAACAGGCCTTCGCCTTCGAGCACGTGATAGATCTCGTCGGCGTCGGGATGGGAATGAATCGGCGACGTCTGTCCCGGCTCCCAGCCGACGACGCTGATCGACGAGTGGGGCGTCTCGGCCAGCGTCTTGTAGACGTGGTGCGTCGGCGAAAACTCCTTGGAGGCCTTGAGGTCGAGGATCTCCATGGCCTACTTCTTCTTGGGCTCAAACCCGGGAACGTAGGCGGGCGCGGAGATGGAGGCATCGACGGCCTTGCCCACGATGCCGTGCGAGGTGTCCTTGCAGGTGAAGAACAGGACGTCCTCGTCCGGCGTCGCCACCGCCGAGTGAACGGCGTTGGACGGGATGTACACCAGCGAGCCGGTGGTCGCGCGCGACTTCACGCCCGCCACCTCGGTGTCGAGCGTGCCCTGCATGACGTAGATCCACTGCTCGTTGGGATGACTGTGCGGGCGGCTGCCGGTCCCCCGAGGCATCCGCATGAGACCGACCTGGATGCGCTCGCCCTCGACGACGGGCCCGTGCGAGGTCGAGTAGCCGGTGCCGGCGTCGATCGCCTGCAGCTTGGCCAGATCGAAGGTGAAGTGACCGTCACCGGCCTTGATGGCGCCTTCCGTCTTGGTGCTCTGGGCCATGTCATGTCCTCCCGCTGCGCGAGCGACCGCTGCGCCAGCTATTGGGCAAACTCGAACGCGTCGTGCGATTCGGAGTCGAGGTGCATGCCCTGGATGCCGGCGGACTGCACGTCACCGCTGGCCAGGTGCAGACGATTGCCGACGACGGCACCGGCCAGGCCGTGACGCGGGACCGGCATCGACGGCAACGTCATCCAGCTATTGGTCGCCGGGTCGTAGGCCTCGAGCGCTCGGAACGCCGCCATGAGCTGACCATTTTGGAATTCGCCACCGGCCACGTAGATCCGGTTGCCGTAGGTGCCCCACGCCCCGGCGCTGCGAGCCGTGGGCATGCGCGCCCGCACGGCGCCCCACTGATCGGTCGCCGGGTCGTATTCTTCGACGACGTCGGTGTTGCTGGCCACGCCGATGAAGGCCGCGCCGACGCGGCCGCCGATGACGTAGATCTTGTTGTTCACGACGCCGATGGCCGCGTGGTTGCGCGCCGTCGGCATCGGTGAGCGCGCGCGCCACGTGTTGGTCGCGGGGTCGTACTCCTCGACGGTGCCGACCGAGCGATGCGGCCGCGTCGGCAGCACGGCCGGCTCGGTCGAGCCGGGATGCGTCGTGGCGCCGCCGATCACGTAGATCTTGCCGTTGACGGTCGCCGCCACCGGCGAGCCGCGCCGGGTGGGCATCGGCGCCAGCGCCTTCCAGGTGTCGGTCGCCGGATCGTACTCCCACGCGTTGTCGACCGGCACCCAGGCCGGCGGCCCCGAGGCCGGCGGCACGAAGCCGCCGAACGCGTAGAGCTTGCCACCGAGCTCGGTGAAGGCGACGTGATGCGAAGCGAGCGCCATCGGCTTTTTCTTCATCCACGCGTTAGCCGCCGGATCGAACTCGTAGGCGAGCGCCTTGGGCTTCCAGCCCGGCGCCAGCCCGCCGAAGACGTAGAACTTGCCGCCGGCGGCCGCGCCGTAGAGCTCTTCCGAGGGCTCGGGGAACGGAGCGAGCTTGACCCACTTGCCGGGCGCCTGAGCGTCGGCGCTCGCCAGGCCCAGGATCGACACGATGAGCGTGACGCCGATGGCGATTCGCTTCATGACAGGCTCCTCTGGATGTCGATCGCGCGCCCGGACTCGGCGGACTGCACGATCGCCTCGAGCACCGCGACGGTGGCGGTGCCCTCCTCGCCGCTGACCTCCGGTCGCACCCGATCGCGCACGCACCGCGCGAACTCGGTCAATTCCTCCACGACGGCGTCGGCCGGCGTCAACGGCAGCTCCTTGCGCTCCGCCTGACCACGCCGGGCCAGGAACAGCCGCGCGCCGCTCGCTTCGTGCCAGGCCTGGGCCTCGGTCCCGTGCACCGTGATCGTCTCGGTGCGGTTGGCGTGCACCCACGATGTGCCGAGATAGCCGACGCTGCCGGACGCGAACTCGAAGAGGATCGACGTCACGTCGTCGATCGGGACCTTCGTGAGAGCGACGCGACGCACGAAGGCCATGACGCGAGCGATCGGCCCGAGGAGGTACTGGTACGTGTCCACGTGATGGATGCCGAGGTTGGTCATGGCGCCACCCGGCGCTTCGGCGCGATCGCCCCGCCACACCCGCGTCGTCAACGTGCTCGAGAAGCCGTAGTCGGCGGAGAAATTCCCCTCGATCTGGGCCACGCGGCCGAACGCGCCCTCGTCGATCAGACGCTTCAGGGCGCGGCTGGCCGCCTGCTTGCGACGCTGGTGGCCGACGGCCAGCACGACACCGGCCCGGCGGCACGCCTCGGTGGCGCGGCGAGCATCGGCGACCGTGAGCGTGAACGGTTTGTCGACGAAGACGTGCTTGCCCGCGGAGGCGGCGGCCACGATGTGCTCGGCATGCGCCGTGTGCGGCGTCGTGATCAGCACGCCTTCGACCTCGCGATCCGCGAGCACGGCGTCGAGGGTCGGCAGATCGCGGCACCCGTAGGTCTTCGCGAACGCCGCGCGATTCTCGGCGGAGCGGCTGGTGCACGCGACGATGCTGAGACCCGTGCCGCGACCGGCCGCATCGGCCAGCGTGCCACCCCACCGTCCGGTGCCGATTGCCGCGACTCGCACAGTCATAGGGACTCGTCCTCGGGGGCTCTAGTTATCGGGGGAAACGGCGCGGTTGTCAACGCGCGCGGCCGGTGTTAAAGGAGGGCGCATGATGAAGATCGACTGGGACGTCCCGATCACTCTCGCCGACGGCCTCGTGCTCCGGGCCGACGTCTTCCGCCCGGTCGACGCCGGCAAGTATCCGGTCATCATCTCGTACGGTCCGTACGGCAAGTGGCTCCACTTCGAGGACCTCTATACCGATCAGTGGCGGCGCATGGCCGAGCAGCACCCCGACGTCGTGGCCGGCTCGACGAACAAGTATCAGAACTGGGAGGTCGTCGATCCCGAGAAGTGGGTGTCCGACGGCTACGTGTGCGTGCGCGTCGACTCGCGCGGCTGCGGCCGGTCGCCGGGCCGCGTCGATCTGTGGTCGGCGCAGGAGGCGCGCGACTTCTCCGAGTGCATCGAGTGGGCAGCCCGCCAGCCGTGGAGCAACGGGAAGGTCGGCGCCAACGGCATCTCGTACTACGCGATGAACCAGTGGCAGGTGGCGGTGCTGCAGCCACCGCACCTCGCCGCCATCTGCATCTGGGAAGGCGCCGCCGACTACTACCGCGATCTCTCGCATCACGGGGGGATCCTCTGCACGTTCGGCCGCGCCTGGTTCCCGTCGCAGGTGGTGCGCGTCCAGCACGGCCGCGGCACCCGCGGCTATCGCTCGCGGATGAACGGCGACTGGGTGTCGGGGCCGCCGACGCTCAGCGAGGAAGAGCTGGGGGCGAATCGCAACGACTTCTACGAGGACTGCTGGAAGAACCCGCTGGCCAGCGACGGCTACTGGCGCTCGCGGATGCCCGACTGGTCGAAGGTGAAGGTGCCGCTGTTCTCAGCGGCGAACTGGGGCGGGCAGGGACTGCACCCGCGCGGCAACTTCGAGGGGTTCGTCCGCTCGGAATCGGACCAGAAGTGGCTCGAGGTGCACGGCATCGAGCACTGGACGCACTTCTACACGGATTACGGCGTGGCCCTCCAGAAGAAATTCTTCGGGCACTTCTTGAAGGGCGAGGACACCGGGTGGACGAAGCAGCCCAGGGTGCTGCTCCAGGTTCGTCATCCGGGCGAGCGCTTCGTCGAGCGCGCCGAGAGCGAATGGCCGCTGGCGCGCACCCAGTGGACGCGGCTCTATCTGAATCCCGGCGAGCAGAGCCTCGTCCGCGAGGCGCCGACCCGCGACGGCCAGGCGAGCTACGCCGGCCTCGGGGACGGCTTGACGTTCCTCACGCCGCCACTCGAGCGCGAGACCGAGATCACGGGACCGCTCGCCGCCAAGCTCTACGTGTCGTCCGAGACTGTCGACGCCGACCTGTTCCTCGTCGTGAGGCTCTTCACGCCGAACATGAGCGAGGTGACGTTTCAGGGCGCGCTCGATCCTCACACGCCGATCGCCCAGGGATGGCTGCGGGCCTCGCATCGCAAGCTCGACCCCAAGCTCACGCAGCCCTACCGGCCGTATCACACCCACGACGAGAAGCAGCCGCTCACGCCCGGGCAGGTGTACGAGCTGGACGTCGAGATCTGGCCGACCTCGATCGTGGCGCCGGCCGGATACCGCCTCGGACTCACCGTGCGCGGTCGCGACTACGAATATCCCGGGGGACCGAGCGTGGGACTCGGCACGCTGGGCGCCGTGTTCACCGGCGTGGGACCGTTCCAGCACAACGATCCGCGCGACCGGCCGCCCGACGTCTTCGGCAAGACCGTCACGCTCCATTGCGGGCCGTCACGGCCCTCGCACCTGCTGCTGCCCGTCATTCCGGCTCGCTGACCTACTTCGCGCACTCCTCGGTGGTCGCGTCGGTCGCGACGATCCGGCCGTCACGCGTCCTGTAGCGCTCTCGGGCGAACGAGCAGCCGGTCACGACACCGTACGTGAAGCGCACCGTCAAGAGGTCCCGAGGCGTCTGGCCGATGGACATTGGACGCCAGAACGGGACTGGATAATCGACGGCCCACACCGTGGTGTGCTCGTAGACCCAGGTCTCCTCACCGTCGGCGCCGGGGGTCTTCGCCTTCGGCTTGCCGAGCATCGCCTCGACCTCCCGCCGCGTCGTCCAGTTGACGACGAGTCGCCGGCGGGCGCCGGCGTCGAACCCTTTACCGTTCTCCCTCGCGCTGACGCAGGCGCCCAATGTCAAGGCCGCCAGGCCAATCAGGATCACCCGTGAGGCCAACCGCCGGGGCACGCCGCGACGGTACCACGCTTGCTTGACGATGAGGGCAAGCGGCCATACGCTTCGCCCTATCGCTCGGGAGGCGGCCCATGAACGTCCGACGCTTCGATCGGCGCAAGGTGGACCTGTCTGATGCCGCCATGCGCGCATTGCAAACCATTGCCCATCTTGATCACCTGACGGCCGGGGAAGCGCTGGAGCGCCTGATCATGGACTTTCTCGAGCTCCGGTGGGATGAGATCAGCGAGATGGAGCAGACGATGCCCGTTCCCCTCACCAGGCGGCCGCCGGCGAAGGTGATCGACATCGAGGCGCACCGAAGCCGGCGGAGTCTCCAGCGGACTCACCAGATCGGCGACGTCATGCAGCGCTCGCAGGCTCTCCGCGCGCATTCCGTGCGCCTGTGCGAGCGTGCGCGGGCGGTACGCACGGCGGCGCGTCAGCAGCTCCGCGACGCGGATCGGGCCTGGCTCCACGCCTGACGGCTCAGGGGAATCGGCGTCCCGGCGGGCCTTCGATCCGGTCGAACGAATAGACTCGCACCTGGTACCGAGCGGCCGGTGCCGGCGCGGGCACCTCGAAATAGCGCCGGCTGAACGGCTCCAGCGCGTCGCTCTCTAGCCAGCTCACTTTTTGCGCGATGATGTTGCCATGTTCGTCGAGCGCGTCGACGAGGAGCTGCACCTGGCCGATCGTGTAGGGCGAAGCGTTGACGATATAGCCCTCGACGACAGGCCGGCCTTTCTTTTCGTCCATCTGCCAGCTGATCTTGAAGATCCGTTCCCACGTCGGGTCGTGCGGCTCCAGGATCTTCATGTCCGCGGCCGCCGGCGCGACCACGGCGAGAGTGAGCACGAGCGCCACCACGTGTGCCATCGTTTCTACCTCCTCCAGCGACATTCGACGGCACGTGCGATGCACTGCATTGTTCTAGAGCGACGGTACAGCCATGGCGCAGCCAGCCGCCGATGTCCTGATTGAAACGTTACCGGATTGGGGACCGAAAGTCGTCTTCCGGCCTCTGGCCGTGAGGGAGCGTCGATGAAATCGCGAGAGCTGAACGATCATGGAGAGAAGACGTGGCTCCTCGTCTTCGACAAGGACGACGAGGTCATCGCCACGCTGACCGGCTTCGCCAAGACGCACGCGATCCAGGCCGCGCACTTCACCGCCATCGGCGCCTTCAGCGAGGTGGTGCTCGGCTACTTCGAGCGTGACCGGAAGGACTACACGAAGATCCCGCTACGCGAACAGGTGGAGGTTCTCTCTCTCATCGGCGACATCGCCACTGATCGGGGGGCACCGAAGGTCCACGCCCACGTGGTCGTTGGCCGGGCCGACGGCGCAGCCCATGGCGGCCATCTGCTCGGAGGCCGCGTGTGGCCGACGCTGGAGCTCATTCTCAGCGACGTGCCCCAGCGACTGCGCCGGCGGACCGACCCGGAAAGCGGGCTCGCCCTGATCGATCCCGCGGCCTAGCGCTTCTGCCCGGGCGCCTGCAGCTCCGTGTAGGAATACACGCGCACGCGATACTGCGCGGCCGTCTGCGGCGCGATCTGCACCAGCGGAACGTCGGCGACGAAGTAGCGCCGACTGAAGGGCTCCATCTGGCTGCCGGGCACCCAGTTGACCTTCTGCGCGAGAATGCTGCCGCTCGCATCGAGCGCGTCGACGAGGAGCTGGACCTCGCCGATCGTCTTCGGCGAAGAGTTGTACAGGTACCCCTGCACGACGGGGTGCCCCTTCCATTCTCCCGCTTCCCAGTCCAGCTTGAACCAGCGCTCCCAGCCTGGCTGGTGCGGCTCCAGCGGCTTGTTGTCGCTCCAGCCGGCGGCCGGGATCATGGAGAGGACGGCGAGCGAGAGAGTGATCAGCGCGAAACGGCGAGCCAGGTAGCTCATGGCGGTCAACCTCCTGGGATCTATCCTACCCCCGGGGCGCCGGGGCGGCGAGGGGGCCTGTCAGCGGGACCCGTTGGCCCCGGCGTAGCTCGAGGTCGCCCACTCGACGGCCTCGAGATCGATTCGCGCGGTCTCACCTTCGTCGAGACGCAGCTTGGCGGCGAAGAGCCCGAACGTTTCCCACTCGGCCTGCTCGTAGGCGAGCACGCAGGCCAGCACATCGCGCAGCCGGTTGCGGTTGCCGAGCAGCGCCATCTTGATGTCGTCGGCCAGCGGCAGATTGGCGAGGACGTCGTGCATGGGCCGGCCGGTAATGGCGTCGAGCAGCGAGAACAGCCCCATGAGGAACAGCTCCTGGCCGCGCTCCTCGAGCTTCACGCTGGCCGCGATGACCTCGCAGAAGCGCGCGCGGATCAGCGAGCTCACGAGGAGCTCGCTCGGCTGCTCGTGGGCCAGGCCGGCCAGGGCGACCACCGAGGCCCACTTGCGCACGGCGTCCTCGCCGAGCAGGGCGAGCGACTGCCGCACCGACGTGATCCGGTTGCGAAAGCTGAAGGCGACCGAGTTGATGTACGTCATCAGCTTGTAGGTGAGCGACGGCTCACGCTTGATCACGCCCTCGACGTCGCCGAAGTCGAGATCCGTCCGGTTGATCTCGCGGAGCAGCTCCAGGTTGCGGTGCTTGACGCCGGGCACGTCGCGTCCCGAGAGCACCAGCGGCTTGGAGAAGAAATAGCCCTGCAGGTACGTGTAGCCCAGGGCGACCGCTTCGTCGAACTCGGCGCGCGTCTCGATCTTCTCGGCGAGCGCCTTGATCTTGCGCGCCGCCATGAGGCCGGGGAGCGCCGCCTTGGTGCGGTCATTCGAGGCGCGGAAGTCCACCTTGATGATGTCGGCGAAGCCGACCAGCGGGTTGTCCCAGTCGTCGCAGATCACGTCGTCGAGCGCGATCACGTAGCCGCGCTGCTTCAGCTCACGGCAGGCGTCGAAGACCTCGTGGTCCTGCTCGACGTCCTCGAGAATCTCGACCACGATGCTGTCTTTGGGCAGGAGCGTGGCGTAGCCCTTCGCCAGCGTGTCGCGCGTGAAGTTGATGAATGCGCGCTTGCCGCCGGTCAGGCGCTGGAGGCCAAAGCGGAGGAAGCTGTCGGCGATGACCTTGATCGACGCGCGGTCGGGGATCCATTCCACCGAAGGCGTTCTTGAGGCCTGAGCGGAAGAGGAGCTCGTAGGCGTAGACGTGGCGGTGGCGATCGAAGATCGGCTGGCGTGCGACAAAGACCTCCGTCTGGGCCTGTTCGGTGTTCACGTCAGAGTTATCGGCGGTGAAGTGCCCATGGCACACCCGGCCCGCCCAGCTTCTAGGCGCGGCCGGGTTCCGGGCGCCCTCGGACGCCAGCGCGGCGCATGACCCAGGCCAGGAGGCCGGGGGCGAGGCGCTGAAGGCACACCGTGAGCTTGCCGTGAGCCGTGATGACCGCCTCGCGGCGGCGACGAGCGACCGCACGCACGATGATGCCGGCCGCGCGGTCGGCGGG
This sequence comes from Candidatus Rokuibacteriota bacterium, assembly GCA_003220615.1. Taxonomy (GTDB): domain Bacteria; phylum Methylomirabilota; class Methylomirabilia; order Rokubacteriales; family CSP1-6; genus 40CM-68-15. The sequence continues at coordinate 1,097 of QHTB01000059.1, read as the reverse complement.
CATGACGAGCCAGGCCGGCGCGTGCCGGCGCGTGTCTGGATGGTGGATGCCTCGGTTGTCGACCTGGTGGATCTCGGAATCGACGAAGCCCGGGCTGATCAACGTGACGGACACGCCGTCTCGCGCCAGCTCGCCATCCAGGGCCTGGGCCAGCGCGCGCACGGAGAACTTGCTCATCGAGTAGGCCGAGCTGCCGGGAAAGCCGACGTGGCCGGAGACGCTGCCAAGGATCACGAGGCGGCCGTGGGTGTGCTTGAGGTCGTCGAGTCCGGCATAGATCGTGCGCAGCACGCCGAAGACGTTCGTCTCGAACTGCCGGCGATAGTCCTCGAGCGTAAGGCGATCGACGCGCCCGACGACGCCGAAGCCGGCGTTGGCCACGACGACGGACAGGCGGCCAAGGGCCTGACGCGCACGGCCCATGGCGCGCTCGACCTCCTCGTCGACGGTCACGTCGCACGGAGTCACGACGACACGCGCCCCGCCGGCGGTCAGCTCGGTGGCCAGCGCGTGCAGCCGCTCGACACGGCGGGCCGTGAGCGCCACGGCGGCGCCCTCCCGGGCGAAGCGCCGAGCCAGCGCGGCCCCGATGCCCGACGAGGCGCCAGTGATGAAGACGACTTCGTCTCCGAAGGGTTTCATGGCGCGTGAATGATCGGGCGAGGCGGGGGGTGGGTCAAGCGTGAGGCGCACCGCCGCCACCCCGGACGAGCGATTCTGAGGCCATCGACGCGCTCGAACGTTGACCCTCCGGAAGCCGCATGTTAGCGTGTGAAGGCTGCGTGGGCTCGTGGTGCAGCCTGGTTAGCACACTGGACTGTCAATCCAGAGGTCGCGGGTTCAAGTCCCGTCGAGCCCGCCAAAAAATTCAGTGGTTCATGGGGGCGGACCTCGGTTCGCCCCCTCTTTTTCCCTCTCGCTCGTGACGGCTCCGGGGTGATTCGCTCAACGCCGGCCCTCTGAGATGGCCACGATCTTCGCCTCGCTTCTCGGCCGCGCGCTGGCGACATACGCCTGCGCCGCGGTCAACGCCTGTTCGATGTCGTCCCCGTCAACGATAAAGTAGCGCCGACATCGCGTCGGTCTCGTGCCCGGTA
>QHTB01000058.1 GCA_003220615.1 Candidatus Rokuibacteriota bacterium | reverse complement strand
CAGCCGCGGCTGGGCCGTCGCCCGCGCCCTGGGCGCCGTGGCAGACGGCGCACTTCGTCTCGTAGATGGAGCGACCTCGCGCGAGCCTTGCGGCGTCCGTCCAGATGCCGCTCGGGACGGTCACCGATCGATACTCTGCCGGGGGTGCGGCGTGAATGTGAACGGGTGAACGCTTGTGATCGTGCTTCTCGTCCGCGCGCGTTACTGGCGGCGAAGCGAGCCAATCCTCCAGGGCCACCATGGTTACGATCAACCCAATAACGAAAACTACCTTCTTCGACATGGTTCTCCTCCGCAGTCCACGAGGGTGAAGCGGTCGTGGCCGGGTGACCCCGGCCTTGCTTGGACTGCGAAGCGACTAGATCAGGAGCGCGGCGTGCAGCAGGAAGAGCGGCGGTGGCGAGCCAAGAATAGCCGGCGTGTCAGCCCGCACGATGTCGATCGGAGTGAATTGCGGCGGGACGGCGCTGATGGCGTTGAGAATGAGCACGTCGAGCGCGGCCGGGGACTGCGCCTTGACGGCGTCGCACGAGGCGGCATGAACCGCATCGTGTCCCGTCTCGTCCGCGCCATCGTGAGAGTCGTGCCCCACGTGCGCCGTGATCGTGCCGGCATGTGCGTGGAATGGCTCCGCGCAGACGTGCGTGAGCACCATGACGGCGCCGAGAACGATCAAGAACCAGGACGAGCATCGCCCAGCTCGCATGCTGTGGCAGTCTAGGCGCCGGTCATCAGGCATGTCAAAGGAAACTTCCCCTCTCCGCGATCACGTTGAGCAGCTGACCTCACGAAGCGAACATCACTCGTGGCCGCAGGCGACGTTCTCCGGCCACAGCAACTCCTCATGAGAGCCTGCGACCGAGCGAATCGTCGTGACCAGGATGATGCCAGCGATGACAAGAGCAACGACGGTGTCGAAGAGCGGCCGACCCGACGCGAGCACCAACGCGCCCGCCACGGCGGGCCCGAGCGACAGGAGCGTGTCGCCGAGGTTGTGGACGTACGCAAGTCGGATCGCGGCATCCTCCCTCGCCGGCTCGCGTAGGACCCTGGCCACGCCCCAGTTCCCGGCCGCGCCGACGATCCCTGCGACGACAGGAACCACGCCGAGCACTGGAACCGGTTGGGAAAAGCGTTCGACCACCTGCCAGAGCAGCACGACGCTGATCGCCATCAAGCCGACGGAGTTGAAGAGATTGGCGGCGCGCAGGAGCCGCCCGGAAAGCCCCTGACGTAGCGTGTACGCCAGGACGAGGAATCCGAGGGCCATCTCGTCGGAGAGATTGTGGACGCCATCGACGATGAGACTCAGGCTGCTGGCCTGAACGCCACCGACCAGCTCGACGACCAGCACGATGGTGTTCAGAAGAAACGCGCGCGCCAATGGGCGGCGACGATGCGCCATGGAGCGGATGGTACCTCCCCGGAACGGCGCCGAACCGCAAAAGTTGCAATGGACCGACGAGTCGGCTATACGTACCTGACATGACGCCGGGCATGCCGTGGCATCTGCCGAGACGGATCTCTGCGCTCGTCGTGCTCGGTGTCGCTCTCGTCGCAAGTCTCGTACTCGGTACGGCCGCGCCCCACCTGCATCTCGACCGTGAGCCGGCGTTCTTCAACGAGGAGCATGACCTCACGCTCCTCGCCAGCGCCAGCCTCCATGCTCCGCTCCCGGACGGTTTGCCGCTGATCGCCCTGGGTGTCGCGCTCTCGTCGGCGGCCGCGCTCATGCTCGGGCAGCCTGCCGCCTATCCCGGCCGACTCGCCGATCCGCGCGCTCCTCCGCTCGCTTAGCGCCTCCTAGTTCCCCTGGTCAACACCCGGAGTTCTCGCTCCGGGACCTCGTGAACATTTCCGGGAGGACAACATGCATGCACTCATCGTGACGTGTCTCGTGCTGGTCATCGCGCTGACCGCTTCCCCGGTGGCTGGTCAGGAAGCGGACGCGCTGCGCCGGGAACTCGATCAGATGCGTCGTGGCTTCGAGACGATGAAGGAGCAGTATCAGAAGTCGATTGACGCCCTGAATGACCGGCTCAAGCGGCTTGAAACGACGCCAGCGCCAACGGCAGTCGCGCCGACCGTGCCGCCGCCCGCCGCCCAGGCTCTTCAAGCGGCGCCCCCCGGCAGTGGACTTGGCTCGACGATGTCGCCGACCGATCTCCTTCGTCCCCGCGAGCCGTTCTCGCTCTACGGCCGCCGCGGATCCGGCCAGCTGCTCTTCGACATGGGCATTGCCGGAGACTTCGTCGGCAGCTTTGCCCCGCACAACGTTCAGAAGTCCGGGGCCGGAACGTTCGGCGCCGAGACCAACCGCTTCTTCCCGCGCGAGGTCGAGCTCGCCCTGTTCGGCCAGATCGACCCGTTCGCTCGGGCCGAAGTTCGCATCGAGGCCAGTGAGTCGTCGCCCGGAGCCGAAACCACGGTCTCCCTGGCCGAGGCCAATCTCACGCTGCTGACGCTGCCCTATGGCTTCCAGGCCAAGCTCGGCCAGATGCGTAACCGCTTCGGCCTCACCAACGTGATTCACGAGCATGACCTCTCCTTCGTCGACCGCCCCAACGTCCTGAGGAATTTCTTCGGCGACGAAGGGCTGGTGGAGAAGGGCGTCGAGGTGACGTGGGTGCCGGACTTCTTGCCCTTCTACCTCGAGGCTCTGGTCGGCGCCTTCAACGGCGACAACGCTCAGGCATTCGGATACGGGCGGATCACCCAGCCGCTCATGACCGGCCGCCTCCGGACGTTCTTCGAGCTCGGCGACACCAGCGCGATCCAGCTCGGGATTTCTGGAGCGAACGGACAGACCGCCGACCGATTGAGCAGCACCATCCTCGGCTACGATGTGAAGTACAAGTACCGGCCCGACGGATGGCTGCATCCGCTGCTCACCCTGTCGTCCGAGGGCCTCTACTCGAGGCGCCGCGTGGAGGAGGTCGTCGAGGTCGAGACCCTGGTGGACACCGACGGCGATGGCATTCCCGATACGCCCGTCACCAATCTCGTTGGCAAGAAGAGCACCCGTGATGCGTTCGGCTGGTACTTGCAGGGTGAAGTACAGCCGGTCCGGCGCTGGGCGTTCGGCGCACGTTACGATGCATCTCAGTTTCCCGACCGCCCTGGCTTCGAAAAGGCCATCGAGCCGTACGTGAGCTTCTTCCCGTCGGAGTTCCTCCGCTTCCGCCTCGCTTACAAGCACACGGATCGTGACCGGACGCAGATCGAGGGCTTCAATCTGAATGGCGCGACCGCACGGACGGTCAACGAGGTCTTCTTCCAGGCCAGCTTCATCCTGGGTGCGCACCCAGCGCACCCATTCTAGAGCGGGAGAAAATGATGACACTCAGAAACCTTCCTCTACTGTTCGTGCTCCTCGGTGCCCTCATTGGTGGCAACCGAGTAGACGCTGCTGACAAGCTGCGTGTGGTTGCCACGATCCCCGACCTCAAGTCGCTGACTGAAGCTGTCGGCGGCGATCTGGTCGATGTCGAATCCTTGGCGCGCGGAACGCAGAACGCGCATGAAGCCGAGATCCGCCCCACGATGATGCTCAAGCTCCGGCGTGCCGACGCAGTCATCGAAAACGGCTTGGAGCTCGATTCGTGGGTTGATGTCGCGGTGAACGGCGCCAATAACCCAAACATCGTCCGGGGCGCCAGGGGCCGGATCGACATTTCCCGCGGTCTACCGATCCTCGACGTGCCGACGATCCGAGTCGACCGCTCTATGGGCGATGTCCATCCCTTGGGGAATCCGCACTACTCTATGGATCCGGGCTTGGCGCCGATCATCACTCAAAACATCGTCGATGGCTTGGCTGCGTTGGCGCCTCAGCATCGAGCGGCGCTCGAACGCAACCGTCAGACGTTCCTGGGCCGGCTCGAGGAAGAGATGACACGCTGGAAGAAGACTATGGAGCCGTTCCAGGGCACCAGGGTGGTCGTGTACCACCCTCAGTGGATCTATTTCCTGACCCGCTTTGGGCTGACGCAGGCCGCTACCCTCGAGGACCGTCCCGGAATTCCTGCCTCCCCCGGACACCTCGTCCGGGTGATCGAGCAAATGAAGGCAGAACGGATCAAGGTCATCATCGTTGAGCCGTGGAATGATCGGAAGCTGGCCGCGCGAGTCGCCGAAGAGGCCGGCGCCAAGGCTGTCGTCCTGGCCTCCATGGTCGGTGGCGTCAAGGCCGCCGACAATTACTTCTCCGCGATCGACTACAACATCAAGACTCTCTCGGAGGCGCTAAAATAGGCCGTGGCTGAGCTGCTCGAGCTGCTGTGGATCCCGTTCCTGATGTGCCTGGTCCTCACCGGGATCCACGCCTACCTCGGCGTCCACGTCCTGGCTCGCGAGGTGGTCTTCGTCGACATCGCCCTGGCTCAGATCGCTGCGCTGGGCGCCACCGCGGCCTTTCTCATCGGCTACGACATGGACACGTGGGAGTCGTACGCCATCGCTCTCTTCGCGACCCTCCTCGGCGCGCTCGTGCTGTCGCTGACGCGGATGCGCCATCGCCACGTGTCTCAGGAAGCTGTGATCGGCGTCGTGTACGCCGTATCCTCGGCGGGTGCCGTGCTGCTCGCGGACCGTGCCGCCCACGGCATCGAGCACATCCGGGCCATGCTGGTGGGCAGCCTGCTCGCCGTGCGCGGACCCGAGGTGCTCAAGGTCGCACTGCTCTACGCGCTCATCGGCGGGCTGCACTGGCTGTGTCGGAAGCCGTTCTTCCTCATCTCGACCGATCCCGACGCCGCGTACGCGCAACGCTGGAGCGTGCGTCTCTGGGACTTCCTCTTCTATGCGTCGTTCGGTGTCGTGGTGACGAGCTCGGTGCGGATCGGCGGCGTGTTGCTCGTCTTCTCGTATCTCATCGTGCCGGCGCTCGCGGCCACGGTCATGGGCGGAACGGTGGCGACGCGGCTGCTGATCGGCTGGAGTTTCGGCACACTGGTCAGCGTGATCGGCATGGCGGCCTCCGCGGTGTTCGATCTGCCCACCGGCGCGGCCGTCGTGTGCACGTTCGGCCTGACGTTGCTGGCGTTCGCCGTGGCTGCGCGCGTCTTCGGCTGGCGGCCGGTCCGGGCTCGAACGGTGCTGGCATCGAGGCCGCTGCACTCGGCGGAAAAACACTAGGTTCATGCGTCGCGCCGTCCTGCTCGGGATGCTCGTCTTCGCCGGGTGCGCGCCGACCTCGAGGCCGGCACATGCCCCGATCGGCGTGCAGGACGTGGTGGGCGTCTGGCAGGGCTGGCTGATCACGCCGCGGGACTACCTTGCGGCCACGCTGGCGATTCACGGTGATGGCAGCTTCGAGCTGAGCGCGCCGCGGACCTACGTCGCTGGGACGATCATCGGCGCCGGCGGTGCGCTGCGCTTCGAAGCATCATCGGGCCGCGGGGCCGCAGGCTGGCACGGCACGATCACACTCGACGAGAGGGGTGACGTCCGCCTCCTGAGGACGGCGCGTGACGATCGGCTCTTTCCCGGGCGCTTCACGCCGGACCCTGGCGCCTGATCGGGTGACGCGGCGTGCTCGCGGTCTGATGCTGGTGGGTGTTGTGCTGCTCTGCAGCTGCGCGTCTCTCCACCCGCCCGTCGCCATTCCTAACACCCAGACATTGGCCGGCGCCTGGCACGGCCGGGTCTCGGGATTCGCCGGCCATGCTATGGCGGTCATGACAGTCGCGGACACCGGCGCGTACGCGGGCACGATGTTCCTCGAAACCGGGGACAAGCATTTCGAAGGCGCGATCGTCGTCGTCGATCCCGGGCGCGTCCGCTATCAGGGCACGCTGGGGAACGGCACGGTCCGTCTCGAGCAGCGCGGTGACGGTCAGGTCCTGCGCTTCGTGCAGGACGGCGGTGGAGGAGGCGCCAGCTTCAGCCGCCGGCCCTGACCAATTACAATCGCTCCGTGGCCATTCGAGGAGCGGAACCACCGCTGACGCCGCGCCAACCCGCGGCCGTGCTCATGATCACCGCCATCACGTTCGTCGTCCTCACCGCCGCCATCTGGCTCTTCGAGGCGGTGACGCTGGACCAGCAGGCGTTCGATGCCGTCATCGCGCTGGCGACTCCCGGTGTCGTCCGCGTGATGAAGATCGTCAACTACGGGGGCGAGAAGCTCGTCCTCATCCCGGCCATGGTCCTGCTCTACGCCGTGTTCCACGCGCGCGCCGGCAGTGGTGGATCTGGGCGGCGCTCATGGTGGCGGCGCCGACGGCCGAGGGGCTCGTCAAGGTCGCGGTCGGGCGCTCCCGTCCGATGGGCGAGGGCTTCGCGTTTCCAAGCGGCCACGTGACCGCGGCCGCCGCCTACTTCGGGGCCCTGTTCTACCTGGCCGGCGCGCTGTCACCGTCCGGGCTGCGAGTCGCCGTTCGCGTCGGTGCGATGGTGATGATCGTGCTGGTGGCGCTGGCGCGGATCGTGTTGCGCGCCCATTGGCCGTCGGACACGCTGGCCGGCGCGGCGCTGGGATTGGCGCTGGCGTCAGCGGCGGCGCTCGCCGCCTCGGCTCAGGTGCGTGCGGTAGAGGGCTGAGACCCGCTGCGGAGGGCGCTCGCCACCATCTCGCGAATACCATCGCGCTTGAACGGCTTGGCCACGACGTAATCGACACCGCGGCTCTCGGCCTCCACGGGATCGATGCGGTCGCCCCAGCCGGTCACCATCGCCACCGGCGTGCCCGGGCGGGCCTGCTTGACGATTCGCGCGACCTCCCAGCCCGAGATCCCCGGCATCCCGAGGTCGGTGATGACGAGATCGAACGCTTCCTTTTCCACGCAGGCGATGCCGGACTCGCCGTCGGTGCAGTACACGACCTGGTGGCCGTCGCGGGTCAGGGCATCCTGGAGCACGTCGCCCACCTCGCGCTCGTCGTCGATGACGAGGATCCGCCCCTTGCGGCTCGACTTGCCGACCGGCCGGGCCACCGCCTCCACCACGATCTCGCCCGGCGGCGGGAACTTGATGGTGAACGTCGTGCCCTGGCCGAGCTGGCTCTGCACGTCGAGCTCGGCGTTGTGGCGGGTCACGATGCCGTAGACGACGCTGAGGCCGAGGCCGGTGCCTCGCTCCCCCTTGGTGGTGAAGAACGGATCGAAGATGCGCTGGCGCACGTCTTCCGCCATGCCGATGCCCGTATCGCTGACGCGGCACAGGACGTGATCGCCGTCGACGGCCGTGCTGAGCGTCACGCGACCGCCCTCGGGCATGGCGTCGAGCGCGTTGAACACGATGTTGGTGAGCGCCTCGCGCAGCTCGGCGGGATCGCCGGCCACGATGGGCGTGGGGCGGGACTCGGCCACGACATCGTACTGGAGGCCCTTGGCCTGCGCGTCGTCCTTCCACCGTGAGCGGGTGACCTCGACGACCTCGCTGATGATCGAGGCGAGATCGACGGGCTGGAACGGCCGCGCCCGCCGCATGCGGGTGAATTCCTGGATGCGCTTGACCGTCTGGGCGGCGTCGAGCGCGACCTTGACGATGACGTTGAGCTGACGCTGCAGCTCGGCGTCCTCGGTCTCGTTGAGGAGGACCTCGGCGCGACCGACGACGATGGCCAGCACGTTGTTGAAGTCGTGAGCGACGCCACCCGCCATCTCGCCCAGCGCGCGCAGCCGCTCGCCCTGGACGACGCGCTGCTGCGACTCCTCGACCGCCCGCAGCGCCGCTCGCAGATCGCCGTAGAGACGGCTGTTCTCCAGCGCGATGGCGGCCTGGTCGGCGAAGGTCTGGAGCAGCGTGACCTCGGTCTCGGAGAAGACCCGCGTCTTGAAGTCGCCGATGCCGATCACGCCGATGATCTCGCGCTTCACGCGGAGGGGCACCGCCAGGTACCCGCGCACGCGGCGCGTGCCGATGAAGCCGCGCAGGTCGTCCGAGTAGGTCAGCGAGGAATCGTTGAGGACGTCGGCGGACCAGACGGGCACACCCTCCCGAGCGGCGCGTCCCACCGCCCCCACGCCGGCGGCGATCACCGGCGGCACCGTCGCGAGCGCCTCCGGCTCGCCTTGCGAGGCGATCAGCTTCAGCGAGCCGTCGGGCTGCAGAAGGCGGAGCACCGAGAACGCGCCCCCGAGCAGGCCCAGCGAGCTCTCCACGATACGCTTGCCGACGTCGGCGGCGTCCAGGCTCTCGGTCAGCATGCGGGCCAGCCGGGCCAGCTCTTCCGCCTCCCGCCGCCGCCGCGTCGCCTCCGAATAGAGCCGGGCGTTTTCCATGAGCACCGCGGCCTGGTCACTGATGCCGGAGACGAGCCGCATCTCGTCGCGAGTGAACCGGCGGCGCTCGCGCCACCACACCGCGAAGAAGCCACCGATCGGTGCGCCCTTGACGATCATGGGCACGAAGAGCAGCGACTGGTGGGGGAAGCGGTCGACCGTGGCCCGATCGATCCGCGGATCGTTGGCCACGTCGTCCGACGTCAGCGGCCGGCAGTCCCGCCAGGCCTCCTCCATGCCGGGATGCCCGACGATCGGAATCGGGTGCTCGACGAAGCTCTCGTAGAGATCGGGCGGCACGTGATACCCCGCGATCGGCCGCAGCACGTTGCGGCCGATGTCGGCGAGATACGCGCCCACCATGTCGGCGTCGAGGGTCCGCGCGATCTCGCGGGCGACGCGCCGCATCGTCTCGGTGGGGTCGAGCGTGGCGCTCACCGCCTGGCTGACCGTGAGCAGCGTCTCCGTCTCGCGCAGCCGCGCCTGCGTCTGCTGGAAGAGCCGTGCGTTGTCGATGGCCAGCGCGGCGTGGGTGGCGACGGCGTTCAGGAACTGAAGTTCCTCCTCGGCGAAGGCGCGGGCGTCGCGGTTGAGCAGCGTCAGCACGCCCAGCGTGTCTTCCTTGAGCGTGATCGGAATGGCCAGCATCGCCTGGTAGCCGAACTGCTGGACGAGTGACGTGTCGCGCCACCGGGCGTTGCTCGTCAGGTTCGCGTGGACGGCCGGGCGCCGGGTGCGCATGACGCCGGCGCTGAGCTGTTGCACCGCGCTCAGCTTCTCGATGGCCCCGAGCGATGCCTCGATACCGGCGGCGGCCCGGAAGATGAGGTCCTCGCCGTCGAGGAGGAGCACGAGGGCGGCGTCCATCCCCGTCAGCCGGCGGGCCTCCTCGGCGATGCGGGGCAGCAGCCGGTCGAGATCGATCTCGGTGGCCAGCTCCCGGCTGAGGGCGACCAGCGCCTCCTGGCGGCGCTCGAGCCGACGCCGGACCGTGATGTCGCGCGCGCTGCCCAGGACCGCTACGGGCACGCCGTCCTTGAGCACGGGCCGGCCCACCACTTCCAGGATGACGTGCTCGCCGCTCTTGCCGATGAAGTCCGCCGTGAACGACTCCGGACGCTCGCCGGCCAGCATGCGGCGCACGATCGCCGTCGCCTTGTCCCGATCGGCGGGAGCGACGAACTCGCTGATGTTCATGCTGAGGAGCTCGTCGTGCGTGTAGCCGCTCACGCGCACGCCCGCCTCGTTGATCTCGAGGATGCGGCCCTGCAAGTCGTGGAGGTAGACCACGTCGATGACGTTCTCGAACAGCTCGCGATAGCGGGTCTCCGACACCGCCAGCCGCTCGCGGGCCTCGCGCTCGGCCTCCAGCAGCCGCGCGTTCTCGATCGCGATGCCGGCCTGCCGGGCGATACCCTCGACGAGCCGGAGCTCCTCGCTCAGGAAGTCGTGGTGGGAGCGGGTCCACGCCACCGCGAAGCCGCCGATGACCTCGCCCTTGACCACCATGGGCACGGCGAGCACCGACTTGTGCGGCAGCACGCGGCACAGGGGATGGTCGAAGCGCGGATCGGCCTGACTGTCGCTGGCAAAGACCGCGCGCGTGAAATCGGCCGCCTCCCGCATCGCCCCCTGGTCCATCGCCATCGGTGTGGTCGCAAAGAAGGCCTTCAGGTCGGGCGGCACGTGATAGCCGGCCACCGGGACGAAGTCGCGGCCGCCCTCGTTCCGTCGCCACACGCCGCCCATCTCTGCGCCGAGGGCGCGCACCATCTCCCGGATCGTCCGGCGCCCGATCTCGGTCACGTCGAGGATCGAGCCGGCCGCCTGGCTCACCGCGAGCAGCGTCTGCGTCTCGCTCAGGCGTTGCTGCGTCTGCTCCCACAGCCGCGCGTTCCAGATGGCCACCGAGGCTGAGTTGGCCAGCGCCTCGACCAGTCGCACCTCGTCGGGCGCGAAGACGCGCGGCTCGCGGGTGGCGACGGTCAGGATGCCGACCGGCTGATCCTCCAGCATGAGGGGCACGCCGAGGAACGACACGAGGCCTTCGTCGCGCACGCGGCCGCGGTTGCGCACGCGCTCGTCCGTGCGGAGGTCGTTCACGACGACCGACGTGCGGTGATAGATGATCGAGCCGATGAGGCCCTCACCGGCCGACACACGGACACGTTCGGGCGGCGTTTCCAGGGTGGCACCGGCCTGGGCATGGAGCCGGAACTCCCCTTGCTCGGTGTCGCGGAGCCAGATGCGAACCACGCACTCGGTCTCCAGGCGGTGGCGCACGAGCTCGGCCAGCCGGTGCAAGACCTCGCCGAGGTCGAGCGTGCTGGCGAGCAGACGACCGGCCTCGACCATGCTCTGGGCCTCGGCCGCCCGGCGCACCGTGCCCTCGTACAGCCGCGAGTTCTCGACAGCAATCGCGACTTGATTCGCGACAATCTTCAGTAGTTGTTCCTCGTCGGAGCGCGCGCCGGCAGGCACGATGTGCTTCACGGTCATGACGCCGAGCGGGCGACCACGGACGGCCAGCGGCACGCTGAGCTCCACCTCGATCGACTCGTCGGCGGACCCCGGCAGGACGCCGCGCGCCCGCGCCTCGGGGGCGGGGCCGGCGGCGGAGACGCGAACGCCGGCGGGATCCGAGAGCTCCACGATGAGGCTCTGGGCGCCGAGCGCCTTCACCAGCGAGGGGAGCAGGCGTTCGAGCAGCGCGGTGACGCGCAGCTCGGACGTGATGTCCTGGACGACGCCGTGAAGATCCTCGAGCTGGACCGCACGGCGCACGAAGTGCTGGTTGAGCCGCTTGAGCTCCTCGACCTGGTTGACGAGACGGTAGACCAGGCGCTGGTTGAGCTCGCGCAGATAGGCGGGCGCTTCCTGCTCCTCGACCCATTCCCGCTTGCCCCGCAGGAAGTCGGCGACCTGCCGCGGGAACGCGTCGGCGTCGATCGGCTTGGCGATGTATCCGTCGCACCCGGCCACCAGCGTGCGCTGGCGATCGCCCTCCATCGCGTAGGCGGTGACGGCCACGATCGGCACCTGCTTGAGGCTCGGAAACGACTTGAGGATCACCCCGACTTCGTAGCCGTCCACGCCGGGCAGGTTCATGTCGAGCAGGATCAGCGCGGGTTGCTCGCGAAGCGCCGCCTCGATGCCGGCGATGCCTTCCTCGGCGTCGACCAGCGTGTAGCCTTCCGACTCGAGGAGCGCCCGCACGAGCATGCGGTTCTCGGGGTTGTCCTCGATGTAGAGGATCTTGACACCGTTCCGCTCGCGGCGGCCGATCGACATCAGCGCACGAACCTCAGTGGGCCGGGACCGGCGCGCACGGCAGCGTGAAGTGGAAGGTGGAGCCCGTATTCTCTCGGCTCTCCGCCCACATCTTTCCGCCGTGGAGCTCGACGAATTTCTTGCTGATGGCGAGACCGAGACCGGTGCCGCCGACGTCGCGGGACACGGGGTTCTCGAGCCGCTCGAACGGCTCGAAGAGACGGCCGAGGTCTTCCTTGCGGATCCCGACCCCGGTGTCGCTGACCGCCACGTGAATGCCGTCACCGCCAAGCTTGACGCCGACGGAGACGCGGCCGCCCGGCGTGAACTTGATGGCGTTCGAGAGCAGGTTCAGGAGAACCTGGCGGATCTTCGCGCGGTCGCCCGACATGGTCGGCAGATCGAACGCGACGGACTTGTCGAGCTTGATGGGCTTGCCCCGCGCCAGCGGCAGCGAGACCTCCACGCACTCGTCGATCAGGGCCGCCAGCTCGAACTCCGCCTGGTCGAGGGCCAGCCGCCCGGCCTCGATCGAGGAGATGTCGAGGATCGAGTTGATGAGCCCGAGCAGGTGCTGGCTCGAGGTGTGGACGGAGCGGACGTATTTCTCCTGGCGCTCGTTGAGGTCACCGTCGATGCGGTTCAGCAGAACCTTGGAGAACCCGATGATGGAGTTCAGCGGCGTCCGCAGCTCGTGCGACACGCCGGCCAGGAACTGCGACTTCAAGCGGCTGGCCTGGAGCAGCTGGGCGTTGGACTCGCCCAGCTCCTCGTACAGCCGGGCGTTCTCGAGTGAGATGGCCGCCTGACTGGCCAGCAGCCGGAGCACCTGCAGCTCGCGGTCGTCGAAGATCTCGCCCGAAAGCTTCTCGCCGAGCAGCAGGATCCCGATCATCTTGTTCTCGGTCTTCAGGGCCACGACCAGCGACGCGTGCAGCTCCTCCAGCTCGTCCTCGGCGCCCTCGAAGAAGTCGACCAGCCGGGGGTTGAGCTTCAACTCGTCCTTCACCAGGACGTCGTCCGTCTGCCGCAGCCACTCGAGCAGCCGGCTGTTGCCGCGGACGGGGGAGGCCTTCGGCGCCTGCTCGATGGCGGCCTCTTCCAGGGCCACCGCGAAGTGGCGGCCTTCCTCTGCCTGCAGCAGCAGCGCGCAGTGGGTGAGCGGCACGCCGCGCAGCACGCCGTGGACGAGCGCGTGCATCAGCGCGTCCATGTCGAGGATGCGTCCCATCCGCGTGCTGAGCGCGATCAGCGTGTCGTGGGATCCGCGCCGGCGGCTGAACATCAGGCGCTGCACGCGGTCCTCGATGGCCTGGCCGAGCGGGCCCATGAGCACGGTGACGATGAGACCGAGCGGAAGGACGATCCAGAGCGCGCTCTTCGCCTCGAGGTCGAAGGCGCGCTCGGCCACTCGCGTCACCACGGCCAGCACGCCGGTGATGAGGCCGCCGGCCAGCGCGTACATCGAGTACTTCTTGACCGCGACACTGACGTCGAACATCCGGTAGCGGATGATCGCCATCCCGAGCAGCAGCGCGCAGATCATGTTGGCCGGGATGCCGGGCGGGTAGACCTTGTCGAGCGCCGGCAGCGACTTGGCCAGCGCGAAGCGCATGATGTCGATGAAGCCGGCGCCGATCGTCAGGCTCGTGCCGATCAGGATGAGCATGGCGCGGTTGCGGTGGAAGCTCGACGCCGTCCGCCGGTAGGCACGCCCGAGATGGACCAGGCCCATCACGAAGAACGTGTAGAAGGAGAGGATGAAGACGTTGTAGAGGATGCCGGGGACGGGCGCCCATCCCCACGTCGTCGTCTTGACGCCCTTCATGAAGAGGGCCGAGCCGCTGAGGTTGAGCGCCATGAAGGCGCCGGCGATGCCGTAGGCGGTCAGCAGCGACCTGCGTCGCTCCACGGTGCTGTCGAGGAAGATCAGGACGAAGTGATAGTAGAAGGCCGGCAACGCGATGATACCGACGTGGACGATGATCTCGGCCAGGAACGCGCTCGGCTCGTCGGGCGCCCGGCGCAGCAGGAACACGCCGAGGTTCCACAGCGCGAAGCCCGCCACGAAATAGGCGAACAGGCGGTTGAGCCGGCTGCGGGAGTTGCGCAAGAGCGCGATCCCGAGCAGGGAGACGTTGAGGAGAAAGGCGGCGAGCGGGAGGAGCTGATGAAGACTCACAGATACTTGTCCCGGCGCCTCAGCTCTTCCAACTCCTCCTTGAGAATCCCGAAGACGAACACGTCCCAGTAGCGGCCGTCGTGGTAGGCCGCCTTGCGGAGCACGCCTTCCTGCACGCAGTTGTTGCGCTTCAGGGTGTTGATGCTCAACGCGTTGTACTCGTAGACCTTGGCCTCGATCCGCCGAAGCCCGAGGACATCCATTCCATAATAGGAGATGAGCCGGCAGGCATGTACGCCAAATCCGCGCTTGAGGGCCTTCTGGTCGGCCACGATCGCTTCGATGTAGGCGTAGCCCTCCACGACGTGGACGTTGAACAGGCGGATCAGGCCCACGGGCTTATCCCATCCCTGGTGGGCCTCGATCATGAACACCACCTGGGTCGGGTCGTTCAGCACGGCCTCGTAGAACGACGGGTCCTTGTCGTACTGGTGCTTGTAGGCGTGCAGGAACTCGCTCCCCACCATCTTCTCGACGTGGGGATCGTCGGCCCATTCGGACAGATGCTCGAGGTCGCCGGGCACGAGCGTGCGCAGCGAAATCCACTTGCCGCGCATGACGACGAGCGGCTCGGTGGCGGGCGCGCTGCCGCGCGCCGGCTCAGCCTCGGCCATGGCGATCACCCCTCCGAAGGGCGTTCGGCCCCGATCGACGACGCCCACACGTCGCGGCCACGGGGCCGCCGGTGCGTACGCGCGGGCCAGCGCTAGCTCGCTCACTGCCTGCACGGAGCGACCAGACCAACATGAACACCGCCGATCATCGTCATTCCCTTCTCAACGGTTGAGGTCGTCACGCAGCCCGTGAGGGCCGCCCACGAGGAACGCCGGGAAGGCGTGATCACGCCTCCCCGGCTCCTCGATCACTTCGAGAACAACAACAACGCCTTCGTCAACGGGATCCCCAGCACGAACTCGGTGCTGTCGACCCGACAGAATTTGCCCCACGGCCCGAAGTCTTCCACCGCGCCCTTGCACGTGAAGCCCGGGAAGACGTCGGCCGGATTCTGGTAGTAGTACGTCCCGCCCATCTTGAACGGGATGAGGAACACCCCGCGGTAGTTGCCCCGCTCACGGCGATACTCGGCCCGCCAGGTGCCCGTGATGGGCGCGGTGGCCGTGACGCTCGCCGTGCTCAAATCGAGGTCGCCCCGGATGTCGATCTCACCCGTGACCAGGAGCGTGTCGAGTGAATTCCGATTCGGATCGATGTCGGTCAGGAGCTGGATCGTGCCTTTCACGGGGCCGTGCCCGGTGCCGAGGTCCACGGCCGACGACGCGTCGGCCTTCACGAAGGCCCCCGTCACGAACACCGACTTCGGGCCGACCGCCACCACGTCCGTCCCCAGCAGCGAGGCCTGCGCCAACCGGCGCTTCAGCTCGGACGTGTCGTCGTGGTGCACGGCCTTCAAGCGGAGCGCCTCGTTCACCTCGTAGAGCGTCACCCGCGCCACCGGAGTCTCGGCCCGCGCCGGCAACGGCAGAACCAGAACCATCAGAACGGCCACCAGGGCCAACCACACACTGAACAATCGACTTCGCCAATGTTCACTGAACATGCGTCATCCCCTCACCTCTCGCCGGAATGTGCGGCGAGCACCAAGTCACTGCTCTCCAAAGATGACATGAGAGATTTCTCCAGAAATCACCTCACCTGTAGCCAACCGCCGTCGTCACCCACCTTTCTGATCGGAATCCTTGCGTACCCAGGCCAGCAGACTCACGTCGTCGAAGAACGTTCTTCGGAGATCGAGCACCGTGAAGCCGGCGTTGCGCAGCCGCGCCTCGAACTCCGCTTCCGGCCAGTAGTGCGGCCCGATCGGCCGCCGGATCGCTTCGAAAATCGCGTTGGGGAGCACCCAGCGCAGGCAGCGCATCGCGCTGCCGAGACCGTCGCGCCGGCGGATCGCCTGAAACGTCGCGGCCAGCGGCACCCGGCGCGTGAAATTGACGAACACTCCGCGGCCACCCGGCTTGAGCGCCCGCCAGGCCAGCTGCAGCACCTCGACCGGCCGGGGGTGGGCGTAGAGCGAGTGGACGTTGACCACCTGATCGAACGCGCCGTCCCAACGCGGGTCGCCGGTGGCGACGTCGGCGTGCTGGAAGGCCACGTTGGCGAGCTGCTTGGCCCGGCGCTTCTCGCGCGCCAGCTCGATGAGCGGCTCGTACGGATCGACACCCAGAGCCGAGAAGCCGGCCTCGGCCAGGAGCAGCGTGATGTTGCCGGGACCGCATCCGATGTCGAGCACCCGCACGTCGCGGCGTGGCGTGTCGGCGGGCGTGCCCGCCTTGACACAGGCCAGCACTTCGCCGCTCAGCGACTGGTAGGGCGCGAAGCGGTCGAAGATGTAGTCGTACACGACGCCGTAGCCGACCGTCAGCGCGCGCTGGAGACTCCAGTCCGCGCCGCCCGCCATGGCCGAGCGCACGCCGTGCACGCCGCGGACCGCGCTCATCCGCGCTCCACCAAGGCTTCCTCCACCGCTTTCCGCAACTGCTCGCGCGTGAACGGCTTGAGGAGAATCGAGTGGAAGCCCATCGCGGTCGCGTCGTCCATGACGTCGGACGTCCCGTGGCCAGTGAGCAGCATGAACGCCATGTCGGGACGGAGATCGTGCGCCTGCTCGAAGACCTCGAACCCGTTCATGTCGGGCATCTTGTAATCGACGATCAAGAGATCGAAGGGTTCCTTACGAAGCAGGTCGAGCGCGGCCGCGCCGCGATGCGCGCCCTTCACGATGTACCCGAGCGTCTGGAGCATATTGACGCACAGCACCACGACCTCGCCCGCATCATCGACGATGAGAACCTTGCCTTTTTCGTTTTCCTGGGTCATCGGCCGCCATTCCACGGAGCACACAGTTGCTCCCCTTGGGTGGTGATCGGTAGATACGAGGATGAATCGGAGGGGGGTGAGGAACCTAGTGAAAAGGGACTAGAAACGAGCCAAGGGCCCCCGAGCGCTTGCGGGACGCTCAGGTACCGCCACCGCCCCTGGGGCAAATAGACCTTTCCGCTTCGCGAAACACGAAGCAACTCAGACGTATCAAAGCCCCGTAAACCCTGTCAACGACAAGATTTTGGGCGGTCGCGCTCGTCTCCCGGGCTCGGGCGGCCTCATTTCCGCGACCACTGCCCCGCGTCGTCTTGCACCCACGCGCCGGGCGAAGCCTTGTCGCGATGCGCCTTCGCAAACGCAGCCTGCACGCGGGCAATATCACCGGGCGGCATCTGGTTCTGCTCGACCAGCGTGCGGTAGAGCACCATGCGATCACGGTTCTCGGCGCTGACGAGCGCCGGGACGGTGGCCGGGCAGCCGGTGCCGGGCCGCGCCTCCAGCAGTCCCAGATTGTTCTCGCCGATGCATCCCTTGGTCATCGCCGCGGCCAGCTCGGGGAACCGGGCGCGGCGCGACTCGATCACCGCGACGACCTCTGGCGTGCGCGTTTTGAGGTCGGGGACGGCCTGCGCTTCGACGACCGTGGGCCCGAACAGGCTGATGAGGCGCGTGCCGCCCTCCGAGCGAGGAGACGTCGGGGCGGGCTCGATCGGCGCGTCCTTGGGCGTGCGCACGAGGTCCTCGATGTTCGAGGCCGCGCTGTCGATCTTCTCCTGGGGGAACTGCACGTTGATCGTCACGGCCACGCAGCCGGCGAGCAGCACCGCGAGCCACGGAATCGAGTGCGAGCGAGTCATGGCGACGTCCCTCTCGTCAGTGTGCGCGCCAGCACCGTCAGCGGCACGTTCCGGAAGTTGATGGCGTCCACCGGCCCCGGGAAGATCCCGAACAGCTTCTTGCCCTTCAGTGACAAATCGATGTGGCCGGCCCCCTGGTTCCAGGTGAGCGAGCCTTCCAGCGACTCGTAGTCGAAGACGCGCAGGTTCTGCAGCGTCTGGTGCAGGACCCCGGTGGTTTCGGCTTGAACGGCCGCGGAGTCGAGCAACTGCTGGATCGGCTCGATGCTCACCTCGCCGCCGCCCTCGGAGGTGAGCTGCACCACGGCGGCCAAGCCCTTGTCGGTCGTGTACTGAGCGGTCAGGACGTAGTGGGCGTGACCGGTGATCTGGCCGGCGCTCGTGCCGACGTCGCGAACGAGCGCGGCGAGATCGACGCGCGAGCCTTCGAGCCGCGCGCGCATGGGCGTCGGCCGGCCGTCCACGGAGGCTTCCATCCAGCCGCCGCCTTGACCGCCGTAATGGCCGTAGCGGATGTCGGGCAGCAGCAGGCGCCCACCGCTCAGCCTCGCGCTGCTGGTCACGCCGGTGGCCGTGAAGCCGTAGGCTCTGACGCGTTCGGCCGTCATCGTACCCGCCGCGGCAGCTTCGGCGCCGAATGAGACGGGCACGGTGGCCCGGATTCCGGTGAGCGTCACGTGGCCGCCGGCCGTGACGTCGGCCTCGCTGAGCTGCGCCTCCACGGTCCCGCGAAACACCAGCGGGCTGGTGCTGCCGAGCTCTCCGGCGACGGTGGCTCGTCCCGTCAAGCGCACCGGTAACGGCAGCAACGGCGCCAGTCCTGATGCGTCATCGACGGTGCCGCGGATCTCGATCGGCCACAGGCCGCCGCGACGTGACGCCGCCGTGACCTGGCCGATGGTGCGGCCCTCGCGGCTGAGCGTCAGCGTCGAGGCGCCGATGCCGATCGCGGCCGCGCGATCCGAGGCAAGCTCGATCGTCGCGGTGCCGGCGACGTCGAACGGAAGATGCGCCAGCGCCGGCGTCGTGACCGCCTGGCCCGTGAAATCGAAGCTGGCCACCGGACGAGGGCCTCGGGTCGTACCGTTGAAGCGTGAGACGAGCGTACGCGCGGCGATCTCGGTCGACATCGCCGCTCCCAACCGTTGCGCCAGTCTTCGGGCGTCGAACGGCTCGATCGTGACCTCACCGTTGAACGCGCCGTCCGAGATTCCATACGCGGCGCGCCCGCGGACGGCGCTGCCGTCGATGGTGCCTTCGGCGCGACCGCTCAGCGGACGGCCATCGGCCGGGAGCGTGGCCGCGCCCTCGAGATGGACATCGCGTCCCGAGTCGAACACGTAACGGGTGACGACGAGCTCGACCTTTGCCGGATCCCAGTGGGACGTCAATTCGATCACGGGGGCCGTCGTCGTGTCGCCGGCGGTGAGACGCGCGCTCGCCGTCATGCTGCCACCACGGGCCAGGCGCACCTCACCGCTCCCGGCCAGCACCGTGGACTTCGGCAGCGAGGCTGGCCACAGCCCGGCGAGACGTGACGGAGCTGCAGTGAAGTCGATCCGTGTGGCCACGATGCCGTCGGCCGATCCCGTGCTCTGCATCGTGAGTCGGAGGGCTCGTGCGCCAGCGTCGAGAAGGCCCAGCGTCAGCGTCAGGCCGCTCGTGGTCTTCTCTCCGGTCAGCTCGAGCGCAAACGTGTGGCCGACGCGGGTGAGCTGGCCACCGTCGACGCGGAGTGAGAACGCGCCCGGCCACCGGAGCAGCGTGGCGGCCGCGTTGCGCAGGGCTTCGATGGCGGCGGTAGGGTCCTTTGACTCGACGCCGTCGCGTGCCGTGACCGACGTGGACGCCGCCACGATCGTGAGGCGACGGCCGGTCGGCACAATGAGCGGCAAGACGCCGCCCTCGATGTCGAGCTGACCGATGACAATCTCGACGGGCGAACCGCTGACGGCAGGGACACGCATGCCGCTCAGCCGCAGACTGGTCCCGCGCGTGACGGCGCGCTCGACGGTGATGGGCACTCCCAGGCGGCCGCTGAGGACTCCGGCGACGATCCGCC
>QHTB01000141.1 GCA_003220615.1 Candidatus Rokuibacteriota bacterium | reverse complement strand
CACCTGCTCGGCACGGCGATAGAGGTCGACGCGCCGGAACAGGTCGCGCTCGGCGCGGGCGTGCACCAGCATCTCGTCGACGGCGGGATTCGCGTAGCCGAAGAAGTTCCGGGGGCTCTTCGAGTGGAAGAGCTTGAAGAGGAAATTGTCGGGATCAGGGACGTCGGCGTACCAGCCGTAGAGGAACATCGGGAGCCGGCCTTCGTCGAGCTGACGCGAGAACGCCGGCCAATCGGTCAGGTAGCGCACCTCGACCTTCACGCCGACGGCCGCGAAGTGGCGCCGGATCTCGTCGAGCTCACGCACGATCTCGTCGCGCTTCACGCTCGACCAGACCGCGATCGGCGGCAGCCCGCGGCCCTCCGGGTAGCCGGCGCGGGCCAGCAGATCACGGGCGCGGTCGGGATCGTAGCCGTAGCTGCCGAGCCGGGGATTGAACCCCTGCGTGCCGGGCGGCAGGATGCCGCGGGCGAGCGCGTAGCGTCCGAGGTGGACGGCTTGCAAGATCGCGTCGCGATCGATCGCGTAGTTGAGGGCCTGGCGCACGCGCCGATCGTCGAGGGGCTTGATCCGCGTGTTGAATCCGTAGAAGCGCAGGCTGATCATCGGCCGCTTGATGTACTGCTGGCCGGCCGCGGCGACGGCGCGAAGGTAATCGCGCGACGGCAACGGGCTGTCCTCGAGGCCGCCGCGGCGGAACTCGTCGTACATCGCGTCGAACTGCTCGCCCAGGAAGATGCGGTAGACGACGCGGGCCAGCCGGGGCGGGCCGTCGAAGTACGCTGGGTTGGCCGCCAGCGTGATTTCCTTGCCGCGGTCCCAGCGCACGAACCGGAACGGGCCCGTCCCGATCGGCTTCTGGGCGAAGCCTTCGGGGTCACGCTCGACGATCTCCCTGGGCACGATCTTGGCGTGGCCGACGGCGAGCACCGAGACGAACGGCAGCGCGGCGGCGTCGAGGACGACCTGAACGGTGTGACGGTCGAGCGCGGCGAGGCCGGCCACGGCGGACGCGCGGCCTTCGCGGAACTCGCGGGCGCCCTTGATGGCGCTGAAGAGATCGGCGGCCCCCGATCGGGTGCGAGGATCGAGGATCCGCGTGAACGAGTACACGACGTCGTCGGCCGTGACCTCGCGGCCATGGTGGAACTGCACGCCCTTCCGGAGCGTGAACGTCCACGTGAGGCCGTCGCGCGAGGCCTTCCAGAACTGGGCGAGCGCGGGTGCGATGGCCAGCGTGTGGTCGAACTGGACCAGGCCGTCGAAGATCTGCTGCGACACCGAGCGACTGTAGATGTCGCTGATACGCGCAGGATCGAGCGTCGCCGGCTCGTGCCCGAGCGGCCGTCGGTAGATGCCACCATTGACGCCCTCATCGGCGGCGCCGGCGCCGAACGGCAGCGCGGCGACGAGGGCGACAACGAGGAGGAAGGGGACCACCCCGACCCCCTTCCTCCCAAGATCGTGGGCTACGAGCCGCCACCGTCGGCCGTGCCGATGGCCTGGAAGAACTGCGTGGTGCCCGAGGACTCGATCACGGGAGCGGCGAGCAGAAACGACGCCAGGACCAGGAGTGCTGCCACGAGCTTGCCCATTGCTCTCCTCCTTGAGGCTCGGATCCGTCTCGATGACGGCCCGTCCCGAGGAGGAACGCAGAGCAATGCGCTGGCCAGATCCGCGGCCGGCCAGCCGCGCGGAGATGGCGCGGATTTTCAGACGATTCGAGGCTGCGCGATGCGCCGCCATCGCCGACCACTCACGTCGTGCAGAACACAATTCGTGCAGTGACATCGCCTGGTGCCGTCACGTCGCCGACAAGACGTTGTCGGAGAATCACTTGCGGGGATTGCCCAGAGATGGTGCGAAATGCACATGAACGGTGCAGCTAGTCGTCGACGCCGGATCCCGTCAGGCCCCAGCGGGCGAGCATGAGCTGCAGCGAGTTTCGGTGGAGGCCGAGGATGCGCGCGGCCTCGCTGCGGTTCCAGTGCACGCGCTCGAGCACGCGGGTGACGATCTGTCGTTCGAACTCGTCGGTCGCTTGCTTGAGCGGCAGCATGGCGGTGTCGCGCACGCGGGCGCGCGAGTCGGGCAGCAGCAGGTCGAGCGGTATGTCGTTGAGGCCGACGACCGGGCCGTCGACGAGCGCCACCACGCGCTCGATGACGTTCTGGAGCTCGCGGACGTTTCCCGGCCACGGGTAGTCGTGGAGCGCCTTGAGCGCTTCCGGCGTCAGACCCTCGAGCCGCTTGTTGAAGGCCTGGGTGTAGCGCCGCACGAAGTGCGCGACGAGCAGGGGCACGTCGTCACGGCGATCGCGCAACGGCGGCACCGCGACCGGCACCACGTTGAGACGGTAGTAGAGATCTTCGCGGAACTTCCCGTCGGCCACCGCCTGCCGGAGGTCCACGTTGGTGGCGACGATGATGCGGGCGTCGATACGCACCGGCCGGGTGCCGCCCACGCGCTCCACCTCACGCTCCTGGAGCACGCGCAGCAGCTTGGCCTGGAGCTCGGGCTTGAGCGAGCTGATCTCGTCGAGGAACAGCGTGCCGCCCTGGGCCAGCTCGAAGCGGCCGAGCTTGCGCTGATACGCGCCGGTGAACGCGCCCTTCTCGTGACCGAACAGCTCGGATTCGACGAGCGAGTCCGACAGCGCCGCGGGATTCACGGCCACGAACGGCTTGTCGCGACGCGGGCCCTGCCGGTGGATCGCGCGGGCGATCAGCTCCTTGCCGGTCCCGCTCTCGCCGGTGATGACGACGGTGGTCGTCGTGCGCGCCACCTGCGAGATGAGACGATAGAGCTTCTGCATCTCGGGATGCTGGCCGACCAGCTCGTCGAAGTCGTGCTGGCGCGCCAGCTCCGAGCGGAGGAAGGCGACCTCGCGCTCGAGCGAGCGCTTCTCGAGCGCGCGCCGGATGAGCGAGAGCAGCTCGTCCTCGTCGAAGGGCTTCGTCAGGTAGTCGAAGGCGCCGAGCTTCATCGCGTCGACGGCGATGCGGACGGTCTTCACCGCGGTGACCAGGATCACTTCGACGCCGTCGTCCACGGCCTTCATCCGCTCGAGGACCTCGATGCCGTCCATCTCGGGCAGGCGGATGTCGAGAAGGACCAGGTCGACGGGGCTGGCGCGGAGGCGCTCGAGCGCCTGACGGCCGTCGGCCGCCTCCAGCACCTCGTACCGGTCCTCGAGGATCAGGCGGAAGGACTCGCGGACTCCGTGGTCGTCGTCGACGACCAGGACGACCGGCCGTACGCCCTGGACGGAGTCGCTCGCCTCGGCTGCTCGGAGAGCCATGGGCCCCGGAATGTATCACGCGCGAACGTCTACGACGATCTGCCTCTCCCGGGGCCCGTCACACTCCACCAGGGCGATGCCCTGCCAGGTACCGAGGAGCAGCCGCCCGCCGCCCACCGGAATCGCCTCGGAGGGCCCGAGGACGGCGGCCTTGAGGTGGGCGGCGCCATTGTCGTCGACCTTGTCGTGCTGCCACACGCCCTGCGGGAAGAGCTTGTCGAGGGCGGCGATGATGTCGTGACGGAACCCGGCGTCGGCGTTCTCGTTGATCACGATGGCCGCCGTCGCGTGACGCACGAAGACCGTGCAGAGTCCCTCGACGACGCCACTGCGCCCGACGGCGTCCGCGACCTTGGCCGTGAGATCGACGACCTCGAATTTCTGACTGGTCTTGACGCGCATCGTCTCCTGCATGCTGGGATTGTATCCAAACCGTCACGTTGACGAGGGCCGGCGCGCGCCGAAGAATCGCGGCGTGCTCGCACGGATCCTGTCGACGGCGCTCCTCGGGGTCGAGGCCGTGCTCGTGCGCGTCGAGGTCGACGTGGCGAGGGGCCTGCCGGCGTTCACGACCGTCGGGCTGCCGGACTCGGCGGTGCGCGAGAGCCGCGAGCGTGTGAAGACGTCGATCCGCAATGGCGGCTACGCCTTCCCGAATGACCGCGTGACGGTGAATCTTGCTCCCGCCGACCTCCGCAAAGAAGGCTCGGCCTTCGACCTTCCGATCGCCCTCGGCATCCTGACGGCCACGGGGATCGTCAAGGCGCGCACAGCGCCGCTGGCGGTCGTGGGCGAGCTGGCGCTCGATGGCCAGATCCAGCCCGTGCGCGGCGTGCTGGCCGCCGCGCTGACCTGCCGACGTGAGCGCGTCGGCACCCTGCTCGTCCCCGTCGCGAACCGTGCGGAGGCCGCTGCCGTCTCCGGCCTCGACGTGCTCGCAGCGTCGACGCTGCGCCAGGCCGTCGCGCTCCTCAACGGCGAAGCGGCGAGCGAGACCGAGAAGCCCGTCGAGGCGCCCATCGCAACGACCGACGACGACGCTGACTTCGCCGACGTGCGTGGCCAGGCCCACGCCAAGCGCGCGCTCGAGATTGCGGCCGCCGGAAACCACAACGTGATCCTCCTCGGACCGCCCGGCGGAGGGAAGACGATGCTGGCTCGCCGGCTTCCCGGGATCTTGCCGCCCCTCACCACGGACGAGGCGATCGAGATCTCGACGATCTGGAGCGTCGCCGGCTTGCTCGCGCCGCGCAGCGGGCTCTGCCGCACGCGACCGTTCCGCGCACCGCACCACACCATCTCCGTGCCCGGCCTCATCGGCGGCGGCGGGCCGCCGCATCCTGGTGAAGTCACGCTGGCGCATCGGGGCGTTCTGTTCCTCGACGAGCTGCCCGAATTTGCCCAGCACGTGCTGGAGTCACTGCGCCAGCCGCTCGAGGACGGCCGCGTGAACATCGCTCGCGCCAGCGGGCTCGGTGATTTTCCCGCGCGCTTTCAGCTCGTGGCCGCTGCCAATCCGTGCCGACGCGGGTGTCCCTCGCTCGACCGCTGTCTCTGTACGCCGGCGGAACGCGGACGGTATCTCGGCCGACTGTCGCGGCCGTTGCTGGACCGCATCGATCTGCACGTTGAGCTGCCCGCGCTCGCCCACGGCGACCTCGCCGGCGACGCCGTCCCCGAGCCCTCGTCCGCCGTCCGGGCCCGCGTCATCGCGGCGCGCGAGCACCAGCGCGCCCGGGCCCGCGAAACGCGGGCCCGGGTGAACGCCGAGCTGTCGCCCAGTCAGCTCCGTCGGATCTGCCCACTCCTGCCGGAGGCCGAGCGTCTGCTCGCCGCCGCCATGAGCCGGCTCGGGCTGTCGGCCCGCGGCCACGACCGCGTGCTCCGCGTGGCGCGCACGATCGCCGATCTCGAGGACGAGGAGCGTATCGCAGCCGCCCACGTCGCCGAGGCGATCCAGTACCGTGGGCTCGACCGTCAGTGGCGGGGATGACAACAGGCTGGGGTACACTCCCTCTGCCTCGTCGCCGGCGCGACGAATCACGCCTGATCCGAGGGAGGCCGTCATGCGCGGAGGCGATCTGATCGCCGAGTATCTCGTGAGGGAGAACGTGCCGTACGTCTTCGGCCTGTGCGGCCACGGGATCGTCGGCCTGATGGACGCGCTCGGACAGCGCGCGGATCGCATCAAAATGATCGGCGTCCATCACGAGCAGGTCGCCGGCTACATGGCCGACGCGTATTATCGGGTGGCGCATCGGCCGGCGGCGACGTTCACGTCGTGTGGCCCGGGCTCGGTCAACCTCACCATCGCGCTCGCGTGCGCGATGATGGACTCCTCGGCCTTCGTCGCGATCACCGGGAACGTGCCCACGCCGCAGTTCAACCGCGGCCCCTTTCAGGAGACGTACCGCCATCACCAGGCGGACTTTCCCTCCGTGATCCGCCCGTACGTGAAGCGCACCTTCCAGGTGCCGCGTCCCGAGATGCTGCCGCTCGCGCTGCGACAAGCGTTCAAGACGGCGGCGACGGGGCGGCCGGGGCCCGTGAACGTCGACGTGCCACTCGACGTCTTCGCCGAAGACGCGCCGGCGGCCGCCGTGCCCGATCCACGGGAGTGGTGGCACGAGATCGATCGCCGGCCGGCGCCGTCGCCCGAGATCGCGCGGCGCGCGCTCGAGCTGCTCGTCAGCGCCCAGCGGCCGGTGATCCTCGTCGGCAACGGCACCGTGCTGGCCGAGGCGGCTCCGGAGGTGCGCCGGCTCGCCGAGCTGCTCGGCATCCCCGTCGCCAACACGCCGCAGGGCGCGGGCGTCATGCCGGCCGATCATCGGTTGGCGCTCGGGGTCGTCGGCCGCAATGGAACGTACCCAGCCAATCAGGCCACGCGCCAGGCCGACGTCCTGCTGGCGCTCGGCGCGCGCTTCGACGACCGCGTGAGCAGCGGCTGGATTCCCGGCTACACGTTCACGATCCCACCCACGCGGCTCATCCACGTCGACATCGACTCCGAGGAGATCGGCCGCAATTATCCGGTCCACCTCGGTGTGGTCGCCGACGTGAAGAGCTTCGTGACCGCGCTGCTCGCCCTGGCCGAGGCCGGGAACGCTCGGGGCCGCCACGAGAAATGGCTGAGCGAGGTGGCCGCGTGGCAGAGTGACTGGGCGCAATTCAACGAGAGGCGCTACCGGCCGGATGCCGTTCCGCTCCAGCCCGAGCACGTCATCCGCACGCTCCGTCGTGCGGTGCCGCGAGACGGCATCGTCCTCGTCGACGTCGGTGTCCACCACAACTGGATGGTGCAGCAGTGGCCGGTCTACCAGCCGCAGACGCTCTTGCAGTCGTGGGGCTTCGCCGCGATGGGCTTCGCCGTCGGCGGTGTGCTCGGGGCCAAGCTCGCCGCGCCGGGACGCCGGGCCGTTGCCGTGTGCGGCGACGGTGGCTTTCTCATGACGTCGAACGCCGTCGCCACGGCCGTGGAGTACGGCATCCCGGCGACGTGGGTCGTCTGGAACAACTATGGCTACGTATCCATCCGCGATCTGCAGAAGGGCGCGTTCGGCAAGGAGACGACGACGATGTTCAGCCGCGAGGCGACCGGCGAGCCGTTCTCACCGGACTACGCGATGCTCGCGCGCGCTTGCGGGGCCGAGGGCATCCGGGTGACGGCGCCGAGCGAGCTCGATGACGCGCTCGCCACCGCCATCCGTTCCGACCGCCCGACGGTCGTCGATGTCACGGTCGACGTCGCGGCGCCCATCGCGACGGGCACGTGGCAGCTGCCGCCCCTCGAGCATCCCGAGCCGAACTACCCGGCGCTGGTGGCCGCTCCCAGAGCACGTGGCTGACATCGCGCCATCCCCCCTCCGACTCGGCCGGGATCGCGTCGATTACGGAGCCGCGTATGCCGACGCCATTCACGATCGCGCCGAAGCGGATCCTCATCATGGACGACGAGATCCTGGTTGCGTCCGTTCTCCGGGACGTGCTCAAGCACCAGGGCTATGCCGTCGAGCTGACATCGGGCGGCGAGGCCGGGCTCAAGGCGCTCCGGCGCGAACGCGCCGATCTAGTCCTGCTCGATGTCAACATGCCCGGGATGAACGGCCTGGAAGTCCTCAAGCACATCAGCGACCAGTACCCGGACGTGCCCGTGATCATGGTCACGGCCCTCACCGACGACGTGGCGGTCAGCGCGGCCATGCGGGATGGGGCGTACGCGTGGCTGGGCAAGCCGTTCGACATCAATGAGCTGGGACACGTCGTGGATGCCGCGCTGAACCGGCGTCCGTACCGCACGCGCTGATTGCTCGCGCGCTGATTACTCCGCGACGGTCACCCGCAAGATCTCTTCGACGGTCGTCACGCCTTCGATCACCTTGAGCAAGCCGGCCTGGCGCAGCGTCTTCATGCCCTGCGCCTGAGCGACCTGACGCAGCTCCGAGGTGGAGGCCGATCTGAGCACCAGGTCGCGGAGCTCCTGGTTGATGGGCATGACCTCGTAGATGGCGATTCGTCCCTTCATCCCCGTGAAGTTGCACGCCGGGCAGCCCCGGCCCTTGTAGAACGGCGTGCTCCCGACACCGATGGGGACGTGACCCAAGGGCACCAGGCGTTCCTCGTCGGCCTCGTACGGCTCCTTGCAGGACGTGCAAACCTTGCGGGCAAGGCGCTGAGCAACCACCAGCACCAGCGAGGAGGCGACCAGGAACGGCGGGACGCCCATGTCGATGAGCCGCGCGACGGTCGACGGTGAGTCGTTGGTGTGCAGGGTCGAGAACACCAGGTGCCCGGTCAGCGCCGCCCGGATCGAGATCTGCGCCGTCTCCAGATCGCGCGTCTCACCGACCAGGATCACGTCCGGGTCCTGGCGCAGGAAGGCCCGCAGCGCCGAGGCGAACGTCCGCCCGATCCCGTCGTTGATCTGAACTTGATTAACTCCCTTCAGATTGTATTCGACAGGATCTTCGGCCGTCATAATATTGTGCTCGGGCGAGTTGATCGTGTGGATGGCCGAGTAGAGCGTCGTCGTCTTGCCCGAGCCCGTCGGCCCCGTGATCAGGACCATCCCGTAGGGCTGATGGATCGCCTTCTCGAACTGCTCGAGCGCCCCCGGATCGAAGCCGAGCCTGGTCAGGTCGAGCTGCAGCGCATCCTTGTCGAGGATGCGGAGGACGGCCTTCTCGCCGAAGATCGTGGGCAGCACCGACACCCGGAAGTCGATCTCGCGCGCGCTGTAGCGCAGCTTGATGGACTCGAGCCGCTTGGGCGGTGCCAGCAGCTCGTGCAGGATCGATGCGGAACCGGACGCGAAACGCCTTCTCGTAGGGCTCCCAGTGGATGTCGCTCGCGCCCTTCTGGATGGCGTCGACCAGCACCATGTTGACCAGCTTCACGACGGGCGCCTCGTCGGCCGACTCCTTCAGCTCGAACACGCTCGTGGTGCTCTCTTCGTCGTCGAGGACCTGAACTTCGTCGAGCTCGCCGCCGAGCACGGTCATCATGTCGGCGACCGATACCTGAGCGATGGGCGGCGCTGAGGCCTTCGGCGTGTTGAAGTGTCCGAGCGTCGGCACCCCGCCCTGACCACCGTAGTGGCGGCGAATCTCGTGCTGCACCTCGCTCCGCATGGCGACGACCACGCAGACGTCGAACCCCGTCATGTAGGCAACGTCGTCCCGGGCGAGGACGTTGGTGGGATCGGTCATGGCGAGCGTCAGCGTCTGCCCGGTGAGCTCGAGCGGTAGCACCTCGTGCTTCCAGGCGACCGCGGCTGGCACGAGCACGAGGACGTCACCCGAAATGTCGCGGCCGTTGAGCGTGACCGGTGGGATGCCGTAGCGCCGCGACAGGAACCCCGCCAGCTCGGCCTCGCCCACGAGATGCCTCTGGAGCAGCAAGGTCAGGACTCGGGCGTTGGATCTCTTGTGCTCGACAAGGATCCCGTCGAGCTCGGCCCGCTTGACCAGGCCCTCCTGGGCGAGGAGCTCGGCGACGTCGCGGGCAGTCGCGTTCAAACCCGCGGCGGAGCCCGGCATGGGCTCCTGCGTGCGGAACGCTGTCGAACGCTCTTCCACTGTCGTGCTGGTAAGGGCCATCGGTGTCGGCAGCCATCCCCTGGTGCCCCAGGCCGCCAATCGATGTTTTCGGCTGTTGGCTGGCACTTCAGGAGGCGGGGACCGGCCAGCGGATCGGCCGGTCTGCCGATGCCCTCGTGAGAGAATTGCCCTGAAGATGACGCGCTACTTCGACCTCCATTCCACGGTCCTGATCGTCGTCGGCCACGGCCTGCTTCCGGAAGAGGAAGACCGGCCCATCGCGTATGAGTTGAAGCGGCTGGTGAACACCCGGGCCGGCGGGGCCGATGGGCGGGCCGCCGTGGTCGTGACCGACGTCTGGATCATGAACAACGAGCTCGGCGATTTCTTCCCGGCGATCGCGCTGGGCGGCCCCGGCGTCAACGGCTTCACGGCCCAGATCTACGAAGACCTGCCGGTGGCCTTCACGCACGACGACCGCGTGTTCGTGCAGGTGGCCGAGGGCGAAAGGCGAGCCGCGGTATGGGGAATGGATCAGGCGGCGACGCGTGAGGCGATGGCAGCGTTCGTCAGCGAAGGCCTGCTCGAGAAGTTCCTCGACCTGGTGTGGACCCGGCGGGGCTGACGCGGGCTACAGCCGGGGGCGCGGCGGGATGTTCGTGTAGACGACCGTGCCGTCGGATTCCAGCTTCTTGAAGGTCTCGGTCGGGAGCGTGGTGCCGTTCGTGGTGGTCCCGTAGAAGAACCGCAGGACTCGCGCGACGTAATCCTGGGTCTCCGCATAGGGCGGGATCCCCCGGTACGTGACGACTGCGTTTTCGCCGGCGTTGTAGGCGGCCAAGGCAAGCGGGACGTCGTTGGAGAAGCGCTCGATCAGGCCTCTGAGGTGGCGCGCGCCACCGTCGATGTTCTCACCCGGGTCGAAGGAATTGCGCACACCGAGGATCGAGGCCGTCGACGGCATGAGCTGCATGAGGCCACGAGCGCCCTTGCGGGACACGGCCCGTGGGTTGAAGCCGGATTCCACGCGGATCACCGCCGAAATCAAGGCCTCCGGTAGCGCGTAGCGCTCGGCCGCGGCGCGGATCTCACTCATGTACGGCGCGAGATCGGTGCTGGGAAGCCGGAACCACCCGGCGCCCGTCCCGGTTGCGCCTGGCGGCGTCATGCCCTGGCGCCGGTAGCGGGGGTCGGTCGGGGCGTTCGTGAAATGAATCGTGCCGTCCGGTGCGACGAGACGGAACGTCTCAGCACCGGCCGGAAGGGCCATCGCCAGAGACGCGACGGCAAAGATCACGGCCGCGAACCGCTTCACGCCATCGATTTTAGCGTCCCGTTCTCGGTGGGTTCAAGCGCACAAAACTGACAATAATCCCGACGCTTAGACCGTGGCGCCCACCTTCTGGGCGTAGCCGGGGACGCCCAGAGCGTGGTGAATCGCCTCGGTCACCGACTCCACCAGATGGAAGGTCATCGCCTCCCGCACCGACCGCGGCACGTCCTCGAGGACGTTCTTCTCGTTTCGCTTCGGAAGGATCACCGTCCGCACACCGGCTCGGTGAGCCGCCAGTACCTTCTCCTTGATGCCGCCAACCGGCAGGACCCGCCCCGAGAGGCTCACCTCACCGGTCATGGCGACGCCCGAGGCCACCGGCCGGCCGGTCAGGAGCGACACGAGCGCGATCGTCATCGTGATTCCGGCCGACGGCCCATCTTTCGGGATCGCGCCGGCTGGGACGTGAATGTGGATGTCCGAGGTGTCCCAGAAATCTCCGGGGATGCCGAGCTCCCGTGGGTGCGACCGAACCCACGACAGCGCGGCCTGGGCCGACTCCTTCATCACGTCGCCGAGCTGGCCGGTGAGGGTGAGGTTGTGCGTACCCTTCATGCGCGTGGCCTCGATGAAGAGCAGATCGCCGCCGGCGGGAGTCCACGCGAGGCCGGCCACCACGCCGGGCATCCGCGTGCGCTCCTCCAGCTCCTCGTACTCGAAGCGCGGGACGCCGAGGTACGACGTCACCGAGTCCGGCGTGATCGTCGCCGCCGGGGGATCGCCCTCGGCCTTGCGGCGGGCCACCTTCCGGCAGATGCTGCCGATCTCGCGCTCGAGATGGCGCACGCCAGCCTCCCGCGTGTAGCCACGAGCGAGGAGGCGCACGGCCTCGGGGGTGAAGCTCACCTCGGTGCCGTCGGCCAGCCCGTGCTCGCGGGCCTGGCGCGGCGCCAGATGCTGGAGCGCGATGCGGACCTTCTCCTCCTCCGTGTAGCCAGCGAGATGGATCACCTCCATCCGGTCGCGGAGGGGCGGCGGGACGGCATCGATGACGTTGGCCGTCGTGATGAACAGGACTCGCGACAGGTCGAAGGCCACGTCGAGGTAATGATCTCGGAAGGTCGCGTTCTGCTCGGGGTCGAGGACCTCGAGGAGCGCCGACGCCGGATCGCCCCGGAAATCGGTACCCAGCTTGTCCACCTCGTCCAGCATGAAAACGGGGTTCCGGCTGCCCGCGCGCCGCAGTCCCTGCACGATCTGACCGGGGAGCGCGCCGATGTACGTCCGCCGATGACCACGGATCTCCGCCTCGTCGCGCATGCCGCCCAGCGAGATACGATGGAACTTGCGTCCCAGCGCACGAGCGATCGAACGGCCGAGCGACGTCTTGCCAACGCCGGGAGGTCCCACGAAGCAGAGGATGGGATCCTTGCCCTCGGGCCGGATCTTCTTGACGGCGAGGTGCTCGAGGATGCGCTCCTTGATCTTCTCCAGGCCCTCGTGGTCCTCGTCCAGGATGGTCCGGGCCCGCGCGATGTCGACCGCGTCGCTCGTCTCGTGCTGCCACGGCATCGCGAGCAACCAGTCGAGATAGGTCCGAGCCACCGTGTACTCGGCGGCCGCCGGCGGCATCTTGGCAAGGCGTTCCAGCTCACGCAGCGCCTCCTTGCGCGCCTCCTCGGTCATACCAGCCTGCTCGATCTTCTCGCGCAGGCCGTCGATCTCTTGCGTGCGCTCGTCGCCCTCGCCCAGCTCTTTCTGGATCGCCTTGAGCTGCTCGCGCAGGTAGTACTCGCGCTGCGTCTTCGACATTTCGGACTGAATCTCTGACTGGATCTTCGAACCCAGCTCGAGGACTTCGGCCTCCTTGCCGAGCGCCGTCACCAGCGCCTGCAGGCGTGCCTTCACGTCGACGGTCTCGAGCAGCTGCTGCTTGACCGGCAGCGCGAGCGTCGGCAGTGAGGCGGCGATCACGTCGGCGAGCGCACTGAAGCCCTCGGCCGTCGTCACCACGTTGGCGAGCTCGTCGGGCAACGCGGGCGACAGGGCGACGACCTTTTCGAAGAGAGCGGTCGCGCTGCGGACGAGCGCCTCGGCCTCGACGTCCTGCTCGGCGGCCGGCACGTCACTCAAAAACTCCACCCGCGCGCGCAAGTAGGGCGTCGTCTCCACGACTTCCACGACACGCAGTCGGCCCACGCCCTGCACGATGAGGCGCAGGGTGCCATCAGGCTGCTTGAGGACGCGATGAATCATCGCGAGCGTGCCAATCGGATGCAGACCGCTCGCTCCGGGCTCCTCTTCCGAGGGGTCACGCTGCATGACCACGGCAATCAATCGGCTCTGCTTGGCGGCGTCCTCGATGAGGCGCTTGGACGACGCCCGGCCCGCGGCCAGCGGCGACATGGCGTGCGGGAAGACCACGGCCGCCCGCAACGGCAAGATGGGCAGGATGTCCGGCACGGGCCGGTCGATTGGCTCCTGATGACCCGACATTTGTCAAAATCCCCTTTTCCCGGTCGCCCGGGAACTCTCGTCAGAACACGTCGATGGACTGTAGCTGTCCGCGCGCCGCGCGCACGATCGCCTCGCGAGGCCGCGGCTGCGAGCCCCGCTCAGCGTCGGCGCCGCCTTCACCCTCGGCGCGGACGTACGTCAACAAATCTTCGATCTGCTTCTGCATATCCAGCATCCGGCGTCTCATCCTTAAGATGATTTCAACGCCGGCAAGATTCACTCCGAGATCGCGGGTCAGCCGGATGAGTCGTCCGAGCTGCTCCACGTCCTCCTGGGAGTACATGCGTGTTCGTCCTTCGGTTCGGCTCGGGCGGAGCAGGCCCTTCTTCTCGTAAAAGCGCAGGGTCTGCGGATGGACGTGCAACATCTCGGCGACGACGCCGATCATGTAGAGCGGCTTGGCGGGATTGGTCATGCCTCGCCTCTCACGTACTGCTCGAGGCCGTGGCGGGGCGCGACCGGTAGGAGCCGTTCGAGCTCTCGCACGAGCTCGTCGGTACGCGCGTCGAGGCCATTCGGCAGCTCCACGCGAACAGTGACGAGGAGATCACCGACGCCATCGTCGGAGAGTCGCGGCAGGCCATGCCCGCGCAGACGGAAGCTCTGGCCAGCCTTCACCCCTGCCGGAATGACCAGCACGGCTTCGCCGAGCGGCGTGGGAATGCGTACGCGCGCGCCCCGCAGCGCTTCCCACACGCTGATCGGCACCTCGCAATGGACACCTTCCCCCTGTCGCTTGAAGAACGGGTGCTCGCGCACCCGGGTGCTGATGATCAGATCGCCGCGCGGCCCGCCGAAGGGACCTGCGCTGCCCTCACCGGCGACGCGGATCTGCACACCAGAATCCACGCCGGCCGGAATCGTCGCGGCCACCCTGTCCAGGACGCGGCGGACGCCTCGGCCCTGACACGCCCGGCACGGCTCGCCGCCCACGGCGCCACTCGCCCCGCACGGAACACAGGGCGAATAGCGTGGGACCTGGAGGGTCGTCGTCACTCCCCGCGCAGCATCCGCGAAGCCCAGCTCGACGGCGACGTGCACGTCGTCACCGTGACGACCCGGTTGGAGCGCGCTGGTGCCGATCTCCGGGCCGTGCCGGTCGTACATCGCGCGCGCCGTGGGATCGCTGAGGACGCGGTACGCTTCGGCGATCTCGTCGAAGAGCGACCGCGCCTCGGCGTCCCAGAAGTTGACGTCGGGAGAATACTGTCGCGCCAGGCGCTGGTAGGCGCGCCGAATGTCGCGAGGTGCCGCCGTGGCCGTGATGCCCAGCACAGCGTAATAGTCGCGGCGCACCGATCGCTTCATCGTCCTATGTCACTTCTTGTCACCGAGATCTTCGAACTCGGCGTCGACGACTTCGCCTTCCTTCGGGCCGCCGCCGCTCGGCGCGCCGCCGGCCGTGGGGCCTCCGGCGCCGCCGGGCTGGCCCTTCGCCTGAGCCTCGCGGTACATGATCTCGGCGAGCTTGTGGGAGGCGCGCGTCAGGCTCTCCTGCGCATGCTTCATGCGCTCGACGTCCTCACTCTTGAGCGACTCCCGTGCTTCGTTCAGCGCGTCCTCCACGGCCTTGCGGTCAGCCTCGGGAAGCTTGCTGCCGTGCTCACCAAGCGTCCGCTCGGTCGAGTAGACAAGCGAATCGGTCTGGTTGCGAACTTCGATCTCTTGCCTCCGCTTGGTGTCCTCGGCCGCGTTCGACTCGGAATCCTTCACCATGCGATCGATCTCGTCCCGCGTGAGACCGGACGAGGCCGTGATCGTGATGTTCTGCTGCTTCCCCGTCGCCGTGTCGCGCGCCGACACGTTGAGAATGCCGTTGGCGTCGATGTCGAAGGTGACCTCGACCTGGGGCACTCCACGCGGCGCCGGCGGGATCCCGATCAGATGGAACTTGCCGAGCGTGCGATTGTCGCGCGCCATCGGCCGCTCGCCCTGGAGCACATGGACCTCGACCGAGGTCTGGCTGTCGGCGGCGGTCGTGAACACCTCGCTCTTCTTGGTCGGAATCGTCGTGTTGCGCGAGATCAGCGGCGTCATCACGCCGCCCAGCGTTTCGATGCCGAGGGACAGCGGCGTCACGTCGAGAAGCAGGAGGTCCTTCACCTCGCCCGTCAACACCGCCGCCTGCACCGCCGCGCCCACCGCGACCACCTCGTCGGGATTGACGCCCTTGTGGGGCTCCCGGCCGAAGAGGCTCTTCACGGCGTCCTGGACCTTGGGCATGCGCGTCTGGCCGCCGACGAGGATCACCTCATCGATGTCGTTCGTCGTCACGCCGGCATCCTGCATCGCCTGACGGCAGGGACCGAGGGTGCGCTCCACGAGGTCGGCCACCAGCGACTCCAGCTTCGCGCGAGTCAGCGTAAGCACCAGATGCTTGGGACCCGTCGCGTCCGCGGTGATGAAGGGCAGGTTGATCTCGGTCTGGAGCGTCGTCGACAGCTCCATCTTGGCCTTCTCCGCGGCCTCCTTGAGCCGCTGGAGCGCCATCCGGTCCTTCCGGAGATCGATTCCGTGCTCCTTCTTGAACTCCTCGGCGATCCAGTCCATCACGCGCTGGTCGAAGTCGTCGCCGCCCAGGTGCGTGTCACCGTTGGTGGCCTT
Source organism: Candidatus Rokuibacteriota bacterium (assembly GCA_003220615.1). Taxonomy (GTDB): domain Bacteria; phylum Methylomirabilota; class Methylomirabilia; order Rokubacteriales; family CSP1-6; genus 40CM-68-15. Next base: position 47,245 of record QHTB01000141.1, on the reverse strand, counting down.
GACCTCGAACACGCCCTCGCCGATCTCGAGGATCGAGATGTCGAACGTGCCACCGCCCAGGTCGTACACGGCGATCGTCTCGTCCTTCTTCTTGTCCATGCCGTAGGCGAGCGCGGCCGCCGTCGGCTCGTTGATGATGCGCATCACCTCGAGGCCGGCGATCTTTCCGGCGTCCTTGGTAGCCTGGCGCTGGCTATCGTTGAAGTACGCGGGCACGGTGATCACGGCCTGCGTCACCTTCTCCCCCAGGTAGGCCTCGGCCGCTTCCTTCAGCTTGCGGAGGATCATGGCGGAGATCTCGGGCGGCGCGTACTGCTTGCCTCGGATATCGACCCGCACGTCACCGTTGCTGGCCTTGACGACCTTGTAGGGCACGAGCTTGATCTCGCTCAGAACCTCGTCGTAGCGACGGCCCATGAACCGCTTGATCGAAAAGACCGTATTCTCCGGGTTCGTGATGGCCTGCCGCTTCGCCACCTGACCGACGAGGATCTCGCCGTCCTTGGTGAAGCCGACCACGGAGGCAGTCAGGCGACTGCCCTCCTGGTTCGCGATCACGGTGGGGTTCCCACCTTCCACGACTGCGACGACGGAGTTCGTCGTGCCGAGGTCGATACCGATCACCTTCGCCATGTCAGTCTCCCCTTGATGACGGTCGCGAGCGGGACGAGCCGGGCCCGTCCCGCTCTCATGCGCATCCGCCTACAGAACGTCGATCTTGATTTCCTTCGGTTTGACTTCTTCCGCCTTCGGCAGCCTGATCTCCAGGACGCCGTCCCGGTACGCTGCCTTCACCTTGTCGGCCTGGACCGGAACGGGAAGAGCGACCGAGCGCTCGAATTTCCCGTACACCCGCTCGAGGCGGTGATAGGAATCGTCCGTCTGCTCGCTCCCCCACTTGCGCTCGCCCTTGACGGTCAACAGGTCGCCGGTGATCGAGACACTGACTTCCTTCTCCCGTACCCCCGGAACCTCGAACGCGATGTGGAGGTCATCCTTCGTCTCGTACATGTCGACCAGCGGGACCCACAGACGATCACCGGCCGTCATCGTTGCAGGGCGGCCGAAGAAACTGTCGAAGAGGCGATTCATCTCTTGCTGGACGTCCGTGAGACCTTCCCACCGAACCTGCGACCCACCGAACGGACGCCAACGCTCAAGTGACATACTGTGACCCTCCTTAGATTACCGATGTCGCCGGCCTCCACGCCGGCATTAAATCTAAGTACGATTATCGTATATCATCTGTATTTAGGACTGTCAAATATGGTCCAAACAGGGAGCTGTCACCAGCCCTTAAATTGTCTCAGCTAAAGAAGTTTCGTGGTTCCTGGTGGTAGTCTCTCGGTGTGCGGCGGCTAGGCTGCGGCTGCCTGTCCATCATCTTTCTCGTAGCGTTCCTGATCGGGGGGGTCGGCTGGATGGCTCAGGGCCTGTTCAAGGTCGCCGAGCTTCAGCCGGTGATCTTCACTCCCGCCGATGGCGTCAACGCTCAGCAGAAGATCTACGAGATGGTCGGGCGGGGACCGGGCGGCAAACGGACTCCTCGTTCGGTCGCCTTGTCGGAGCAAGAGCTCAACGCGTTCCTCGCTCGACACCTGGCCGAGATCGCCGACATGCCGGTCATGGGAGCGATCGTGCACCTCAGGGTCAACGATGTCTTCGACCTCGCCATCCGGTTGCCGACCCGGGTCCTGCTCGCAGAGACACCCTTGAGCAGCATCCTGGATCTGTCGCCGCCGCGCTGGGTCGACCGCCCCGTGTGGCTTCGACTGCGAGCCCGGACACAGGTGGAACCGGCGCCGTCGGGACAGCGTCGATTTCTCCGGCTGGACGTCGAGCGGCTCTATCTCGGCCGAACGCGGCTGCCTGCGGTCGCCCACCGGCTGCTGCTGAGCCCGATGGCGCTGAAGCTCCTTCTCTGGCCGCTACCCGCCGGAATCGACGATATCAGGGTCGAGCGGCAACAGGTCGTCATCCGGGGCGGCGGGTAGCCTCGACGTAGCGAAGCTGCAATCCATAGACGACCTCGTGGAGCACCTTGGTCTCTTCGGGAGTGCGCCTGCCCTCCGTCTTTTCCCTGAGGAGCACCAGCACGTCGATCAGCTCGGCCGCTTGTCGAAGATCGCGCTTGGCCTGTCCGCCGCCGGAATCCGGCATCCCTTCGAGGGCCGCGGCAGCGACACTTCCCAGCATGATGAACAGCCCGACGAGGCTCCGAGCCCCTCCTGCTGTCGACTCGGGCGGCGAAACCGGCTGGGGTGGTGAAACCGGCTCGGGTGGCGTCATCGGCTCGGGTGGCGTAACCGGCCTCGGGGACGAGGCCGGCTCGTCGGCGCGCCCGCGGCGGTCACGGACACGAAATCCCTGGTCGGCTTCGCTGTCGCTCATCACCGCCTTCGTAGCATACGCAGGAAATCCTTGCTGTATAATCGCATGACCGTCAGGTAAGGACATGACCGAGTCCGCCGGTCCCCTTTTCGAGCGCCTCCTTGGAATCATGGCGCGGCTCCGCGGGCCTGGCGGATGCCCGTGGGATCGCGAACAAACGCCGAGCTCCCTCAAGCCGTACCTCCTCGAAGAGGCCTATGAGGTCCTCGACGCGCTCGACGCCCGCGGCGAGCATCTCCTGGAAGAGCTTGGGGATCTGCTCTTCCAGGTGGTCTTCCATTCTCAGATCGCCGCCGAGCGCGACGAGTTCTCGATGAAGGACGTGGTCCGTCGCTTGAACGACAAGATGGTCGGACGCCATCCCCACGTCTTCGGAGATGCGGCCGTCGAGACCCCGACGGAAGCGCTGGCCCAATGGGAGGTGTTGAAGCAGCGCGAGGCGGAGGAAGCCGGACGAACGCGCTCGGTCCTCGACGGTGTCCCGCGCATGCTCCCGGCCCTCCTGCGCGCTCAACGCACGCAGGCCAAAGCCGCACGTGTCCATTTCGATTGGCCCGATGCCCGAGCGGCGTGGTCGAAGGTGGAGGAAGAGATGCAGGAAGCGGCGGCCGCGGTCGGCAGCGGTGATCGTGGCCGCATCAAGGACGAGCTGGGGGACGTGTTGTTCTCGCTGGTCAACGTAGCGCGGCTGGCGTCCGTCGACGCCGAGGACGCACTGACCGGGACGATCGAAAAATTTCACCGGCGGTTCACGCACATGGAGGCCGAACTGAGCGCGCGAGGCAAGTCCGTAGCGAGCGTCTCGCAGGAGGAGCTGGAGGAGTCGTGGCAGGCAGCGAAGGCCGACGAACGGCGGAGCGAGCAGGGCTGACGATGAAGCTCAAGATCGGTCAGGCGAGCATCGCGATCGAGCGCGGCGACATCACGGACTGGGACGTCGACGCCGTGACCAATGCCGCCAACACCAACCTGACGATGGGGGCTGGCGTCGGCGGCACGATCAAGCGCAAGGGCGGGGTCATCATCGAGGAAGAGGCGATGCGGCAGGGCCCGGTCGAAGTCGGCGAGGCAGTTCTCACGCCGGGCGGCAATTTGCGGGCGACGCACGTCATTCACGCCGCGGTGATGGGCCCCGATCTCAAGACCAACGCGGAGACGATAGGGCGAACCACCAAGGCCGTCCTCGCCCTCGCCGACAAGCACCGGATCACGTCGCTGGCGCTTCCGGCGTTCGGAACTGGAGTCGGGCACGTCCCGCCCGCGGCATCGGCTGAGGCGATGCTCAAAGAGGTGATAGGGCACCTAAAGGCCGGTCACTCCAGCCTGAAACGGGTCGCCTTCGTCCTCTACCAAGACGATGCGTACCGAGCCTTTACGGATACATTGAAGCGATTGGGGGGAGTATCGTAGAAAGGTTAAATGGGGCAAATCAGGCTGGGGCAGCCTGTGAACCGGCGACTGGGAGATCTCCTGGTCGCCGAAGGGCTCGTCAAGCAGGAAGAGCTGCAGCGCGCGCTCGCCGAACAGAAGGGGACCACTGAGAAGCTCGGATCGGTCCTCGTCCGGCTGAAGCTCGTCAACGAGGAACAGCTCACCGGCTTTCTGTCCCGACAGTACGGCATCCCGTCCATCACGCTGTCGCAGCTCGACATCGATCCCGGCATCCTTCGCCTCGTGCCACCGCAGATCGCCAGGAAGTACGAGGTGCTTCCCGTCAAGCGCGCGGCCAACACGCTGACGCTCGCCATGGCCGATCCGACGAACGTCTTCGCGCTCGACGACGTCTCCTTCATGACCAACTTGCAAGTCCTGCCGGTCGTCGCGTCCCAGGCGGCCATCCGGCGGGCGATCGAGCGCAACTACGAGAACCAGGGCGCCGCCATCACGGACGTGCTCACCGAGTTGGCGGAGGACCAGGCCAGCAACGTCGAGGTGGTGGACGACGACGAGGATAGCGGCGGCAAGGTCGACGTCTTCGAGCTGAAGGAGTCGGCCGACGAGGCGCCGGTCGTGAAGCTCGTCAACATGGTGCTGGTCGACGCCATCCAGAAGGGCGCCAGCGACATCCACTGGGAGCCGTACGAGAAGGCGTTTCGCGTCCGGTTCCGCATCGACGGCGTGCTCCACGAGATGCTGACGCCACCCAAGCGGCTCGAATCCGCGATCGTCTCCCGGCTCAAGATCATGTCGAGCCTCGACATCGCCGAACGCCGAGTCCCGCAGGATGGACGAATCAAGCTGCGATATCACACGCGCGAGATCGACTTCCGCGTGTCGATCCTGCCCACGATCTTCGGCGAGAAGGCCGTGCTGCGTATCCTCGACAAGGACGCGCTGCAGCTCGACCTGACGAAGCTCGGCTTCGATCCCGGGGCGCTCGAGACGTTCGAGAAGGTCATCCGGCAGCCCTACGGGATGATCCTGATCACGGGGCCGACGGGCTCGGGCAAGACGACGACGCTCTACTCGGCCATTCACACGATCAACTCGCCCGAGCACAATATTATGACGGCCGAAGATCCTGTCGAATACAACCTGAAGGGCGTGAACCAGGTCCAGATCAACGACGGGATCGGGCGGACGTTCGCCTCGGCCCTACGAGCCTTCCTGCGCCAGGACCCGGACGTGATCCTGGTCGGCGAGACGCGCGATCTGGAGACGGCGCAGATCTCGATCCGGGCGGCGCTGACCGGCCACCTGGTGTTCTCGACGCTGCACACCAACGACTCACCGTCGACGGTCGCGCGGCTCATCGACATGGGCATCCCGCCGTTCCTGGTCGCCTCGTCGCTGCTGCTGGTGATGGCGCAGCGCCTGGGGCGCAAGGTGTGCAAGGACTGCAAGGAGCCGTACGAGGTGGACGAGGACTCGCTGCTGCCGTACGGCCACGTGCTCACCGGCGTGGGCCGGACGCAGTTCTACAAGGGGCGGGGCTGCGCGACGTGCAGCTTCACGGGGATGAAGGGCCGGGTGGCCATCTACGAGGTGATGCCGGTCAGCCAGGAGATCCGCAACCTCATCCTCAAGAACGCGCCGGTGACCGACATCCGGGCGATGGCGCAGGCCCAGGGCATGAAGACGCTGCGCCAGGCCGGGCTCCTGAAGGTGCTGGCCGGAGCGACCACGGTGGACGAAGTGCTGCGCGTGACCGTGGCCGAGTAAGGGACCAAGGGAGGGCTCATGGCGGCCAACATGGCGGACCTGCTGCAGATCCTGGTGGAGCGCGGAGGATCCGACCTTCACCTCACGACCGGTACGCACCCGCAGATCCGGGTCGCCGGCAAGCTCACGTCGCTGACGCAGTTCGAAGTGCTTGCGCCTCAGGACACGCAACGGCTCGCCTACAGCGTGCTCAACGAGGGTCAGAAGCAGAAGTTCGAGGAGGAGAGCGAGCTCGACCTCTCCTTCGGGATTCAGGGGCTCGCGCGCTTCCGCTGCAACGTGTATCGCCAGCGCGGCGCGGTCGGGACGGCCATCCGCGTCATTCCGTACAAGATCCGGTCCTTCGACGAGCTCGGCCTGCCGAAAGTCGTGCAGGAGCTCGCCGACCGTCCCAAGGGCCTGGTGCTCGTCACGGGACCGACTGGATCAGGTAAATCGACGACGCTCGCGGCCATGGTCGACAAGATCAACAACGAGCGCGCCGAGCACATCATGACCATCGAGGACCCCATCGAGTTCGTGCACCCTCACAAGAAGTGCCTGGTCAACCAGCGCGAGGTCTTCGCCGACACGCAGTCGTTCAAGAACGCCTTGAAGGCCATCCTTCGCCAGGATCCGGACGTCGTGCTGGTGGGCGAGATGCGCGACCTGGAGACGATCGCGGCGGCCATCACGATCGCCGAGACCGGCCACCTGACCTTCGGGACCCTGCACACCAACTCCTGCGCCCAGACCATCAACCGAATCATCGACGTCTTCCCGACGGGCCAGCAGTCCCAGGTCCGCGCCCAGCTCTCACTCGTGCTGGAGGGCGTGCTGTCGCAGACGCTGGTGCCGAAGATCGGCGGGGGCCGCGCGATGTCCATGGAGATCATGGTGGCGACGCCTGCCATCCGCAACCTGATCCGCGAGGAAAAAATTCACCAGATCTACTCCTCGATCCAGTCAGGATTGAAGTACGGCATGCAGACGATGAACCAATCGCTGGCCGATCTCATCCGGCGACGGCTCATCACGCGCGAGGATGGGATGAACCGCTCGACCATTCCGGAAGAGCTGGCCCAATTGCTGACGCACGAGAGCGGGGGAGCCGGCGCGGCGCCCGCACCAGCGGCGGCGGGCAGCGGCTCGCCGTTCGCGCGGCGCTAGGAGGACACGATGACGGTCTATGCCTATCGGGGACGGACCGGCGCCGGTGCGGTGGCCGGTGAGCTGGAGGCCACCGATCGCATGGCGGCCGTGGCCCAGCTCAGGTCGAGAGGTGTCGTCGCCACCGCCGTGCAGGAGAAGAAGGCCAAAACGGGTGGATTCACCTTCTCCTTCGCCAAGACGTTCGGGGGCCGGGTCAGCGACAAGGACATGGCCATCTACACCCGGCAGTTCTCGACGATGGTCGACGCCGGTTTGCCGATCGCGCAGTGTCTCACCATCCTGGGCGAGCAGAGCGAATCGAAAACGCTGCGTGAGGTGACGACGAACATCGCGCACGACGTCGAAGGTGGCGCGACCCTGGCCGACTCCTTCCGGAAGTTCCCCAAGACCTTCGACGATCTCTTCACGAACATGATCCAGGTCGGTGAGTCGGGCGGTGTGCTCGACGTCGTCCTCCAGCGCCTGTCGGGGTACATCGAAAAGGCCGCCGCCCTCAAGCGCAAGGTCAAGAGCGCGATGGTCTACCCGGCGACCATCATCAGCGTGGCCGTCCTCGTCATCATCTTCATGATGACGTTCGTCATCCCGACGTTCGCCTCCATGTTCCGGAACATGGGCGCCGAGCTGCCGCTGCCTACCAAGATCGTGCTGATGATCTCCGACTTCACGCGCCAGTACGTGTTGTTCATCCTCGCGGCGCTGGCCGGGTTCGTCTTCGCCTTCAGGAAGTACTACTCGACCGACCAGGGCAGCCAGGTGATCGACGCGCTTTTGTTGAAGGTGCCGATCGTCGGCATGCTCATCCGAAAGGTCGCGGTGGCCCGCTTCACCCGCACCCTCGGCACGCTGATCTCGTCCGGTGTCCCGATCCTGGAGGGCTTGCGCATCACCGCCCGCTCGGCCGGCAACCGGGTCGTCGAGAAGGCGGTCATGTCGGCGCGCGCGGCCGTGACGGCGGGCCGCACGCTGGCCGAGCCCCTGCGCGCCTCGCCGGTGTTCCCGCCCATGGTCGTGCACATGATCAGCGTCGGTGAGAACACGGGCGCGCTCGACCAGATGCTGGGAAAGATTGCCGACTTCTACGACGACGAAGTGGACGCCGCCGTCAGCGCGCTGACGTCACTCCTGGAACCGCTCATGATCGTGTTCCTCGGCGTGATCGTCGGCGGCCTGGTCGTGGCCATGTACTTGCCGATCTTCCGCATGGTGACGTTGATCAAGTAGGCGCTTTGCTGACCGAGTCGCGAGACGACGGCCCGTGACGGCGTTCGACGTCAATCGCCTGCTCCGCCTTTTTGCCTGGGCACGCCTCGGCATCGCGGAGGTGCTGCTGATCATGGCGCCGCTCCTGCCCAGCGACCTCGTGCCGGGCACGAGCATCGGCATCCTGGCCTTGCCGCTGTTCGTCGTCGTGGTGACGTCGGGCGGCCTGTTGCTGCTGCCACCTCTGACCCAGCCCCGGAGGGTCGCGTGGCTGTTGTGTCTCCTCGACGTGGTCCTGGTGACGGCGGTCGTGGCCGCCACCGGCGGTCCACGGTCGATCTACGCCTTCCTCTATGTGCTCTCGGTCACCGCCGCCTGCGTGCTGCTGCCTCGCGCGGGCGCCTTGGCCATGGCGGCAGCCGGGAGCCTTCTCTACACGGCCCTCGTGTTCATCCGCACGATCTTTCCGGTGACGGCGTTCTTCGAACCCCCCCATGAGACGACCGCGCTCGAAGTCCTCACCATCTTCCTGAACGCCGGCACATTCCTGGTGGTCGCCATCGTCGCCGGCGGACTCGCCGAGCAGTACCGGACGACGCGCCAGGAACTGGAGCGTCAGCGCCACGACCTTCGCGACCTTCAGGCGTTCAAGGCCGTGATCCTGAACTCCGTGGGCACCGGCCTCATCGGCCTCGATCGCGAGCACCACGTGACGGCGCTGAATCCCGCGGCAGAGGAGATCACCGGGCGGTCGGCGACCGATGTCATCGGGCAGCCGTGGGCCGAGCTCTTCGGCGCGGCCGTGCCCATCGCGGCGATCGAGCACGCCATCGCCGAGCATCCTCGAACTCCGGCACGGCACGAGACAAGCCTGACCCGACAGGACGGCGGTGTCGTTCCCGTCCGGTTCACGTTCTCCACGCTGCGCTCCGGCGACGGTCACCGTCTCGGCATGATCGCCATCTGCGAGGACCTCTCCGAGATCCGCGAGATGGAGGCCCGAATGCGGCAGGCCGATCGCCTGGCCACCGTTGGACGGATGGCCGCCAACATCGCCCACGAGATCCGCAACCCTCTTGCCTCGATGACCGGCGCCATCGAGGCGCTGGCTGGCCCCGTGCCCGGGAGAGACGAGCGTGAGCGTTTGACACAGATCGTGTCGCGCGAGTCGGAACGGCTCAATCGCATCATCAGCAACTTCCTCGAGTACGCCCGACCGGCGCCGTTGACGCTCGAGACCGTGAACGTGGCGGAGATCCTGGACGAAGTGCTCGTGCTCCTCGAGCACCGCGAGCTCCCGCCCAGCCTCAAGATCGTGCGTGAGTTTCCGACGGTCGTGACCGCGCGCGTGGACTCGCAACAACTCCGGCAAGCGGTGTGGAATCTCTGCCTGAACGCCGTGGAGGCCATGCCCGATGGCGGTGAGCTACGCGTGAGCGCGGGGCTCGAAGATCATCGGCTCTATCTGGTGATCCGCGACACCGGCGACGGCATCCCCAGCGCCGATCAACCCCACGTCTTCGAGCCCTTCTTCTCGACGAAGCCGGGGGGCAGCGGGCTCGGGCTCGCCCTCGTGCACCGGATCGTACGCGATCACGGGGGGGACGTGAGCCTGCGGGGCGGCGCCAGTGGCGGCACCAGCGCCGTGCTGATCCTGCCGGCGGCGGCCGCCACGGCGGTGACGCGATGACCGCCGCTCGCGTCCTCGTCGTCGACGACGAGCGCAGCATGCGTGATCTCCTGAGCATCACGCTCCGACAGGCCGGCTACGACGTGACGCTCGCCGACGGTGGCGAGAACGCCATCGACGCGCTGAAGAGCGACAGCTTCGACCTGGTGATCACCGACCTGCGCATGCGCAAGCTCGACGGCCTTGCCGTGCTGCGCGGCGCCAAGGAGATCTCGCCGAGCACGGTGGTGGTGGTCGTCACCGCCTTCGCCTCCACCGAGACCGCGGTCGAGGCCATGAAGCTCGGCGCCTACGATTACATCACCAAGCCCTTCAAGCTCGACGAGATGCGCCTGACTATCGAAAAGGCGCTCGAGCGCAAGCGACTCCAGGACGAGAACATCGCGCTCAAGCGCGAGCTCTCCAAAGAGCGCGGGTTCGAGAACTTCGTGGGGCACAGCCGGCGGATGCTCGAGGTGTTCGACACCATTCGCAAGGCGGCGAACGGAACCTCGACGGTGATGGTCACCGGGGAAAGCGGGACGGGAAAGGAGCTCGTCGCCCTGGCCATCCATCACGAGGGCGGCCGGCGGCACGGCCCCTTCGTGTCCGTGAACTGCGGCGCGATCCCGGAAGGACTCATGGAGTCGGAGCTGTTCGGCCACCTCAAGGGCGCCTTCACCGGCGCGGTGGCCAACACCCAGGGATTGTTCGCGTCGGCCGAAGGCGGCACGCTGTTCCTCGACGAGATCACGGAGATCCCGACGACCATCCAGGTAAAGCTCCTGCGGACCATCCAGGAGCGCGAGGTTCGTCGCGTGGGCGACACCCGGGACGTCAAGATCAACGTGCGACTCATCGCCGCGTCCAACCGTGACCTCGGCAAGGCGCTGGCCGACGGGTTGCTCCGCGAGGACCTCTTTTATCGACTCAACGTCATCCCGGTCCACCTGCCGCCCCTTCGGGATCGGCGCGAGGACATTCCCCTCCTCGTCGCTCACTTCATCCAGAAGCTCGCGGGCCAGCTCGGCAAGCGCGTGACGGCGGTGGCGCCCGATGCGCTCGTCGTGCTCGAGCGCTATCACTGGCCCGGCAACATTCGCGAGCTCGAAAACGTCATCGAGCGGGCGATCGTGCTGGGAAGCGGTGAGATCCTCGGCGTCGACGCCCTGCCATCTTCGCTGGCGGCGCCGCGCAGCGTGCGGGAAGTCGCGATCGACCTGCCATCGGCAGGCCTGAATCTCGACGACGTCCTCGATCGGATGGAGCAGCGCTACATCGAGATGGCCCTCGAGCGCACGGGGGGTGTTCAGACCCGCGCCGCCGAGTTGCTGGGCCTCAGCTTCAGGCAATTCCGCTACAAGCTCCAGAAGCATTCCCATCGCACGAATCCACGGCCGACGGCAGCACCACGGCCGGACTGACGGTTTTCGTCAACTCACTGACCGCGGCGGTCACGATGCCCAGGTCGTGAGAGGCCTGCTCGATCCGCTAAGCCTCTGAAATGCCTGCCGGATTCGCTCCCCGCCGGGTGTGGCACCCCGCGTGCACCTCGTGACCGACCGACAGTCGAAGCCATTTCTCAAGGGGGCAGCGATGATTACGTTTTGGAACAAGAAGCGCTGCACGATGGGCGGTCAGCGCGGCTTCACGCTCATCGAATTGATGATCGTCGTCGCGATCATCGGCATCCTGGCCGCCATCGCCGTTCCGCTCTACGCCAATATGCAGGCGCGGGCGCGTATCGCGAAGGCTCAGGCGGACATCCGCGGTATGGCCTCCGCCGTCTCGGCGTGGGGGGCGCACATGGGTACGCTGCCAAGCGTGCTCGATCTGCTCACGGCCATCGCGACCAGCCCGCAGAACATCACGGCCGGGCCGTTCATGGCCGCGATCCCGACGCCTCCCAGTACGGCGTGGGGCTCGGCCTACTTCTACGCTGCCAACGCCAACGGCACCTTCACGATCTCGGCCGCGGGCGACGGCGCCACGGTCTCCGCTCCGTAACGGTCCTGCGCGGAGCGCCGTCGGGGCCGTGAACGCGGTACCCGACGCGCTCCGCGCATGATGGTTCCCCGAATGACTTCTCTCGAAAACGCACCCTCTCGCAGTGAGGCGCTGCCGCGGCCACTCGGCTTCATCGCCAGCCCGGCGACGCCCGGGCTGGCCGGGCGAGCTCTGTCGGTCGCGCTCGCCGCCCGCGTCCCGCTCCTGATCGCCCTGGTCACCTTCGTCGTCTTCTCTCCGGCGCTCTGGAATCACTTCGTGGACTGGGACGACCAGGTGAACTTCCTCACCAACAACGACTACCGTGGGCTCGGCTGGACGCACATCCGGTGGATGTTCACGAGCTTCCTGATGGGGCAGTGGATCCCGCTCACCTGGATGACGCTCGGCCTCGATTACACGCTGTGGGGCATGAGGCCGCTCGGGTACCACCTGACGAACCTGTTCCTGCATGCAGCGAACGCGGCGCTGTGCTTCCTGGTGGCGCGGCGGCTGCTCGCACGCGCCATGCCCAGCCTCTCGGGAGCCACGCTGACCTCGGGTGCCGCGGCGGCCGCGTTGTTCTTCGCGCTCCATCCCCTGCGCGCCGAATCGGTGGCGTGGGTGACCGAGCGCCGCGATCTGCTGTCCGGATTGTTCTTTCTGCTGACGGTCCTGACCTATCTGGCGGCGCGCGACGCCGCGCCCGAGCGCGCCCGCCGCTGGACCGCGCTGTCGATCCTCTGCTACGCGCTGGGCTGCCTGTCCAAGTCAATGGTGGTCACGCTGCCAGTGATCCTGCTGCTCCTCGACGTGTATCCGCTCCGGCGTCTGGAGTTGCGTCAGTGGCGCACCCCGGCCGCGCGTGCGCTCCTCGTTGAGAAGGCGCCCTACATCGGCCTCGCGGTCTTCACCGCCGTGATGGCGGTCTGGGCCCAGCATTCGAATCGCTACCTGACCTCTCTGGAGTCGGTCTCGGTCTTCGAGCGCGGCCCGCTCGCACTCTTCAGCCTGGCGTTCTACGCGAGCAAGACCGTGCTTCCGCTCGGGCTCTCTCCTCTGTACGAGTTGCCGGCGCGGATCCACCCGCTGGAGAGTCGATTCGCGCTCAGCGCCGCCGCCGTGGTCATGGTCACCGTGGGTGTCTGCGTCGTCGCACGGCGGTGGATGGCGCTGCCCGCGGTGTGGGCCGCCTACGTGGTCAGCGTGGCGCCGGTGAGCGGCATCCTGCACAACGGCCATCAGCTCGCCCACGATCGTTACAGTTACCTGAGCTGCCTGCCGCTGGCCCTGCTCTTCGGAGGCGCCATGGCGGCCGCGCTCGTCGCCGTCCGAACCGGCGTGATCCGACCGTCGCTGGCCCGCGTGGCCGTTGCCGTCGGCGTGGCCTGGCTCGTGGGACTGAGCTTGATGACGTGGCACCAGGTGAAGGTCTGGCGTGACAACGACACGCTCTGGCGGTATGCGCTCGACGCCGATCCGGACTGCGCCATCTGCCACAGCAACCTCGGCGTCTCGCTCTACAACCGCCGCATCATCGACCTCGCCCTGGAGCGCTTCGAACGCTCCATCGCGCTACGTCCCGACCGCGTGCGGACCCACGGCAACCTCGGCCTCGCCCTGATGGCCGCCGGGCGCTCGGAGGAGGCCGTGTCGCACTTCGAGCTGGTCCTGGCGAAGTATCCGACGCACAACGAGACGCGGAACAACCTCGCGGTGTCGCTGCTCCAGCTCGGCCGATACGAGCCGGCGATCGTCCAGTTGCACGAGATCCTGCGCCAGGAGCCGGACCACGTCCTGGCCCACACCAATCTCGGCTCTGCATTCCTCGATCTCCATCGACCTGGAGATGCCGCGGTCGAGCTCGAGCGGGCCGCGGTCATCAAGCCGGACCTTCCGCAACCGCGCGTCGGTCTCATCAAGACCTATCTGGCGCTGCGTCGCATGGACGCAGCCCGGTCACAGCTCGAGATCCTGCGCGGGATCGACGCGGTCGCCGCGGTGCACATCAGCCCGCTGTTCATCACGGAATGGTAGGGTCGAGGGGCCATGCTCGTTCTCGTCGGCGTCTTCGGGCTCGCGATCGGCAGCTTCCTCAACGTCGTCATCGCGCGCCTGCCCGAACACCGTAGCCTCTGGCGGCCAGGCTCGGCGTGCCCGACGTGCGGCGCGGCCATCGCCTGGCACGACAACATCCCGGTCGTGTCCTATGTCGCGCTGCGTGGGCACTGCCGTGCCTGCAGTGCAGTGATCCCGTGGCGCTATCCCGTGGTCGAAGCCGCGACCGCCCTCCTCTTCATCGCTGCATTCGAACGCTTCGGGGCGACGGCGAACTTCGTCGTGGCCGCTGTGCTCCTGGCCGCGCTCGTCGCGATCACGGCCATCGACGTCCGGCTTCAAATCATTCCGGATGCGATCACGTTGCCCGGTATCGTCGTCGGGTTCATTGCCAATCTGGCCACATCGCGTGTCTCCTGGGTCGATTCGGCGATTGGAATCGTCGTCGGGGGAGGGATCTTTTGGGCCATTCTGGAAGGCAGTCTCCTGCTGACGGGTCGAGAAGGAATGGGCGGTGGGGACGTCAAGCTCGGCGCCATGCTCGGGGCGTTTCTTGGCTGGAAAGTCGCGCTCTTGTCGATCTTTTTGGCCGTGCTGCTCGGCGGCATTGTTGCGCTCGTGCTGCTCGGCTCCAGGACAACGGGACGCAAGGATCCCATCCCGTTTGGTCCCTTCCTTGCAGCCGGTGGAGCTGCCGGCCTCTTCTGCGGCGAAAGGCTCGTTACTTGGTACATGAGCGCATTCGCAGGTTAGGGGTACGAGGCGTCGGCCTCGCCGAGTTGATCGTCGTCGTGGCGATCCTCGGCCTGCTGGCCGCGGTCGGCGTGCCTTACCTCGTCAGCTACTGGCAGGCGTCGACCTTGACGGCCGGGGCCCAGGAGCTCCAGACCATTCTGAACGGCGCACGACAGCTCGCGATCCGGAACAACACGTCGGTCTGCGTGAAGCGCAACACGACCAGCGTGCAATACATCAGCAACGGATGTGGCGGAACCGTCTGGACCGGCGCGGGCAGCGATAACTCCGGCTGGATTCCGCTCGTCAACGGCATCACGATCACGGCGGGCCCGGCGCCCGACGTCATCTTTACGTACCTCGGTGCCGCCGCCCCTGGTGGGACGTACACCGTCAAAGCTCCCAGCAACGCACAGACAGTGACGGTCACCGTGGCCGGCTCCGGGAGAGTGACGATCCCTTGACGCTCGACGCCCGCGGGCTGACGCTCGCCGAAGTCGTCGCCGCGGCCATGATCGTCGGGATTGGGCTCGCCGGTTTGATGATCGTGGTCCCGATCGGGAGCTTCGGGCTTGCCGAAGGCAATCAGCTCACGACCGCTACGTTCCTGGCCGAAGAGCGGCTCGAACACGTCAGGAACGCACTGTGGACGTCGAGCCCCGACAACGACTGTGTGGGCATCGGGCCGATGGCCGCGCCGACGGTGCCGGCCACCAAGAATTGCACGAACGGAGCTCTCACGCTGGCCGCGGGTGACGTCACCTTCGGTGACGAGCCCAGCGTGGCGGCGCCGTACACGAGCTACGCCCGGACCGTGCGCATCCAGGACTGCGCCTCGACACCGTGCACGGGCATCGCAACCGCCGGAATGCGGCAGGTCACGGTCACGATCAGCTACCGTCCCCTCACCGCCGCTGGCGTTGCGGCCAGCGACAAGTCCGTGACGCTCACGATGCTGGTGGCCCAGCGATGACGGACCGCCGGAAGGATCCGCTCGGCCTCGAACGGTCGTGATGATTTTCAAAGTCCGCAGTGTGGTGGGCACGCACGACGTGAACTGGAGCGCCGAGGCGTGCCTAAAACGTTGGTGCCCGTGAGGTGGACTCCTATACTGGTGAACGAGTGAAAATCGATGTTTAACATTCCATTTTTCCGGCGGACCTCGGACACGTTTGGCCTGGATATCGGTTCCAGCGCCGTGAAGGTCGTGCAACTTCACGGCTCCTCGTTGATCGGGCTCGGCGTGGCGTCACTGCCTCCCGATGCGATCGCGGAAGGCACGATCAAAGATCCCCCGAGCGTCGTCGAGGCCATCAAGGACGCCGTCGGCCGAGCGGCCGTCGGGTCCAAGGAAGCGGCCATCGGTGTGTCGGGGCGCGAGTTGATCATCAAGAAGGTCCAGATTCCTGAAGTGCCGGTCAAGGAGCTGCGAGACGCGGTGCAGCTCGAAGCCGAGCACCACATTCCGTTCGCGATCGACGAGGTCTTCCTCGACTATCACGTCGTGGGCCGCCACGACGGCGCCATGGATCTGATCCTGGTCGCCGTGAAGAAGTCCAAGGTCGTCGAGTACGTGGGCGTGGTCGAAGAGGCGGGTCTCAACGCCGTGGTCGTGGACGTCGACGGCTTCGCGCTCGGCAACCAGTTCGAGCTCAACCAGCAAAACGAGCGCGGCGAGGCGGTGGCGCTCATCGATATCGGCGCCTCCATCATGAAGACGAACGTGCTCCGGGGTGGAACGCCGATCTTCGCGCGCGACATTCCCTTCGGCGGCAACAACTACACGAACGCGATCGCCCAGCACCTGAAGATTCCGTTCGATCAGGCCGAGAGCGCCAAGCTCGGACGAGACGTCGGCGTGAGCTGGGAATCGCTGGTGCCGGCCCTCGAATCGGTGTCGCGCGAGCTGTCCCTCGAGGTCCAGCGCACGTTCGACTACTTCGCCTCCACGGCCGACTCCGAGCGCATCGGCAAGATCGTCCTGGCCGGCGGGTGTGCCCAGCTGCCCGGATTGACGGACTACCTCTCCTCGACGTGGGGCATCCCGGTCGAGCTGGCCCAGCCGTTTGCTCGGATCGATGTCGGCGGCGGCCACTCGGAGGTCGTCGGGGCGGCCGGGCCGTCGCTCGCGGTCGCGGTGGGCCTGGCCCTCCGCCAGCCTGGAGACAAGAACGAATGATCAGGGTCAACCTGTCGCCGGCGGGACGAGCGCGGCCAGCCTTTCAGTTCAAGCTGCCGAGCTTCAATGTCGGCCTCCTCTTCCTCGTCGTGTATCTCGCCGCGCTGGGCGGGGTCGCCACGTACTGGTGGCAACTGGAGAGCGACGAGAGCCGGCTCACCCGCGAGATCGACGTCATGAACCGCGAGTTGACCACGCTGCGCGTCGTGACCGGTCAGGGCCCGCAGATCAAGGCCCAGGCAGCCGAACTTCGACAGCGCGTGCAGGTCATCGCCGAGCTGACGAAGACCCAGGGCCGGCCGCTGCGGTTCCTGGACGCCTTCGCCGACATCATTCCGAAGGACCTCTGGATCACGGGCATCGAGGAAAAAGGCGCTGTCCTCCTCTTCAGGGGCACGGCGTTCTCCACGACCGCGGTGTCGGACTTCATGCAGAACCTCCGGGCATCCGGACGGTTCAAGGAAGTGGACATCGTCGTGGCACGCCAGGAGATCACCAAGACACCGCGCTTCGTGACCTTCGAGGTCACGTGCCGGTTCGAGACCTGATATGGCCCTCCCCGCGTTCTTCGACCCGATCGTCAACGCGCCGCGCTGGCAGAAGTTCGCCCTCGGCATCTTCGGACTGGTCATCCTCGGGGCCGGTAGCTACTTCTTGGTGCTCTCGCCGCTCGAGATCAAGGTCAACGCGCTCCGGGCGCAGCGGTCCACCGTTCAGCGCGAGCTCCTGGAAGCCCGGGCGGCCGCGGCCGACCTCGCCCGCGTCCGGCTCGAGATCGCCGCACTGCAGGCCCGACTCGACACGATGAAGGAACGCCTGCCCGGCGAGAAGGACCTCCCACCGTTGTTCCGGACTGTCACCGATGCCGCCTACCAGTCCGGGCTGCAGGTGTCGCTGTTCCAGCCGAAGGAAGGACGCATCCACGATTACTACGTCGAGATTCCCATCACCCTGGCGGCCGAGGGCGGGTACCACCAGCTCGGTGAGTTCTTCGAGCGAGTCGCCGGTTTCCCCCGCGTGGTCACGGTGCAGGAGATGAAGATGGCGGGGATCTCCAAGAGCCGGAATCCGCTGAAGGCCGACCTCGTGCTCGCGACGTACCAGTACCGACCCGTGGGCTCGCCGCCGGCGCCGAAGCCCGGACAGCCTGGAGCCCCGAAGTGAAGGCCGTCCCGGCGCTCGTCGTGGTCGGGCTCGCGACGAGCCTGACCGCGTGCAGCGGCGGCAGTGCGTCGCAGGCACCATCGGCCTCGGCGCCGACCGCACCGATGCCCGCCGCACCAACGGCGTCTCAGCCGGTGGCGAGCGCGACGGCGTCGGAGCCTCAGGCGCCCCCGCCGGTGAAGTACCAGGCCAAGGGCCGGCGTGATCCCTTCGAGAACCTGGAAGTGCGCGAGGGCGCGAGCGGTCCCACCCTCGCCTCCGCCAAGCTCACCGGCATCGTGCAGGGCTCTCGGGGCCCCCTCGCGCTCGTGGAGACCTCGGATGGCCTTGGTTACATCCTGAAGCCCGGCGATACGCTCGGGGACGGTCGGCTGCTCGAGATCGGTTCGGACTCGGTCGTGTTTCGCATCGCCGTTCGCACGGGCTCCACTACGGACCGCGTGGTCCTCAAACTTCCGGGTGACTGAATGATCACACAGCGACGCAGTGGGCAGTGGGTGACGGCAGGGTTACTCGCGCTCCTGATCGCGCTTCCGGCGCGGACCCCGGCCGAGGAGCCGAAGCTGGCCTCGGCGACTGAGCTCAAAGAGGTCGCCGTCGAACATCAGCCCGACGCGACGATCGTGCACATCACGACGTCCGGCGCCGCGAAGTATCACGCCGAGTTCATGGATTCTCCGAGCCGGCTCGTCGTCGATCTCGAAGACACCGTGTATGCGTGGCGCAAGGCGCCGCTGCCCGTCACCGAGGCGCCGGTGAAACAGATCCGCGGCGCGCAGTACCGGAAGGGGATCGCCCGCCTCGTCATCGAGTTCACCCGCAAGGTCGGGTACGCGATCCGTGAGGACGAGGACGGTCTGACGATCGTGGTCCCGCGGGTAGTCGCCGACGTCTCCGCGGCTCCCAAGCCGCTTCCCTTGAAGAGTCCCGTAGTGGCCGAAGCGCCGGCCGAGCCCAAGGACGCGCCGGCGGCTGCGCCGGCGGAGATCAAGCCGATGCCGGTGCTCCCGGCGCCGGTGAAGCCCGCGCCGATCCCGAGGCCTGCCGCGAGGGTGGTGGCCCAGGCGCCAGCTCAGGCGCAGGCCCCGGCTCCGGCGCCCACGCCGGTCGTTCCGCCGCCGGCGGCCACGGGCGGCCCGCATCTCATCTCGCTCGACTTCAAGGACGCCGACGTCATCAACCTGCTCCGCATCCTTGCCGCCGAGAGCGGCCGCAACATCGTCATCGGCGACGACGTGAAGGGCAAGATGTCGATCGCGCTCCGCAACGTGCCCTGGGAGCTCGCGCTCGATACCATTCTGAGCGCGCGGGGTCTCGAGAAGGTCGAGCGCGGCGGCGTGATGCGCATCGTCTCCACCGAGCAGCTGACCAAGGAGCGCGAGGCGCGGGCCCGCGTAGAAGAGGCGAAGCTGAAGGGCGAGGCGGAAGTGCGGGCGAAGCTGGCCGAGGCCCAGGTCAAAGAGGCCGAAGCGGTCCAGCGCAAGCTCGCCGCGGAGGCCGCCCAGCGGGAGCAGGAGGCGAAGGGTCCCCTGCGCGAGGAAACGATCCGCATGCAGTACGCGGACCCCGAGGAAGTCGCCAAGACGCTGCAGGGCATCCTGGGCATCCCCGCCGAAGGCGCCAAGGTTGCCGGCCCCGGATTCCTCGGTCTTCCGCCCAACCCTGACATGGGCATCGGCTACCAGGGCGCGCCTCCAGCCGGGACCCAGGTGCCGATCACGCCCGTGTCGGTCTCCCAGGACGTGTTGAACAAGGGCTTGACCATCCGCGCTCACAAGCCGACGAACACCCTGTTTCTCCGCCTGTACGAGGCCGACCTCGAGCGCGTGAAAAAGCTCATCCGCGAGGCGCTCGACATCCCGCTGCCACAGGTCAAGATCGAAGCGCGCATGGAGATCCTCGACCGCAGCGCGCTCGAGCAGATCGGTATCCAGTGGGGCGGCCTGTGGGCCGGGGTTTCGGGAACCACGACGCTGGTGGGCCAGGGACTTCAGACGACGACCGTCGGCGGGCAGTCGGTGCCGTTCCAGCCCGGCTTCGTTCAGGGCACCAGCACCGTGATCGGCCTCGTCCCCGCCAACGGAGGCGCCGGCTTTGGGCCAGGCGTGTTGGCGACCCCCGGCGTCGTGCCGCCCGCGATTCCGCCGGCCACCGGCGGCTTCCCGATCAGCTTCCAGACCGGCCTGCCGAGCGGTGCGAACCTCGTGAACTTGCCGATCAGCGCGTTGCCGAACGCCGGCCCGCTGCCGGCGGCCGGCCTCGCCTTCGGCATCGTGGGGCGCACGTTCAACATCAACCTCGCGCTGCAGGCGCTCGCTCAGCAGGGCAAGACCCGGACACTGGCCCGGCCCGAGATCGTCACCGTGGAGAACAACAAGGCGACGATGTCGCTCGGTGAAGAAATCCCCTACGCGACGATCAGCTCGGCCGGTACCCAGATCCAGTTCAAGGAAGCCTTGCTGAAGCTCGAGGTCACTCCCACGGTCATCCGTGAAGACGACGTGATTCGCATCAAGCTCATCGTCGTCGTCGAGAACAACTCGCGCGGTGACACCGTGAACCTCGGCAACGCCGGCTCCCCACCCGCGATCAACCGCCGCAAGGCGGAGACCCAGGTCCTGATTCGCGAGGGTGATCGCCTGATCATCGGCGGCGTGACGACCAGCGTGAACCAGAACACCGTGCGCAAGATCCCGCTGTTCGGCGACATCCCGATCCTGGGTCACCTGTTCAAGCAGAACGAGAATTTCGAGCAGGGCCGGGAGCTGGTCGTCTTCCTGACGCCGTCCGTACTGAAGTCGACCACGACCGCGGCGATGTCGGGTGCGGCGACCCCCGCGCCCGCTCCCGCACCTCGGTAAGCTGCTGGCCGGTCCCGCCCTGGGGGCCGGCACCAGCCGCGCGTCGCGTGGTACTCTCAACGGCACGCGACGAGGGCTTCTTCGATGGCTGAGATCTTCCGTTTCCTGACCGCTGGCGAGTCCCATGGCGAAGCACTGACCGCCGTCATCGACGGCGTTCCCGCGGGGCTCCCCTTGACCGAAGCTGATATCGACGTCGATCTGGCGCGCCGCCAGCGCGGCTACGGCCGTGGTGGACGGATGAAGATCGAGCGCGACCGCGTTCACATCGTGTCCGGCCTCCGCTGGGGCCAGACACTGGGCAGCCCGCTCACGCTACAGATCGCGAATCGAGACTGGGAGAACTGGAAAGCCACGATGTCGGTCGGACCTCCCGAGGCGGGCGCCGCGCACAAGGAAGTGACGCGCCCGCGCCCCGGGCACGCAGACCTCGCGGGCGCGATGAAGTACGGCCACCGCGACATCCGCAACGTGCTCGAGCGCTCCAGCGCTCGCGAGACGACCGCGCGGGTCGCGGTGGCGGGCGTGGCCAAGCGCCTGCTGGCGGAATTCGGGATCACGATCCTCAGTCACGTCACCGAGATCGGCGGCGTCCGAACGTCCCACGACTTCGAGATGCCGTGGGACGAGGTGAAGCAGCGCGCGGAGGCCTCGGAGGTCCGCTGCGCTCATGCCGAGACCGAGGCGGCCATCATCGCGGCCATCGACGACGCGAAGACCAAGGGCGACACGCTGGGTGGCGTCTTCGAGGTCGTCGCCCTCGGCTGTCCGGTCGGGCTCGGCTCCTACGTGCAGTGGGATCGGCGTCTCGACGGCCGCCTCGCCCAGGCCTTCTCCGCCATTCAGGCCATCAAGGGCGTCGAGCTGGGCCTCGGCTTCGAGGCAGCGCGGCGCCCTGGCTCCGCCGTCCACGACGAGATCCTCTTCGACGCCGACAGTGGCTTTCGACGCTCGAGCAACAACGCCGGAGGCCTCGAGGGTGGGGTGACCAACGGCCAGCCCGTGATCGTGCGTGCCGCCATGAAGCCGCTCTCGACGCTGCGGACGCCCCTCAAATCGGTCGATCTCGCGACCAAGGAAGCCGTCGAGGCCGTCGTCGAGCGCAGTGACGTCTGCGCGGTGCCGGCGGCCGGCATCGTGGGCGAGGCGATGATGGCGATCGTCCTGGCCAACGCGTTCCTCGAGAAATTCGGTGGCGACAGCATCGACGAGATCCGCCGCAACCACACCGCCTACCTCGAAGGCCTGAAGCGATGGTAGTGCGAGGTGAGCCGCGCCCGGGCGGTGAGCCGAGCGGTGAAATCGGCTCGACAATCGTGCGAGGTGAGCCGCGCCCGGGCGGTGAGCCGAGCGGTGAAATCGGCTCGACAATCGTGCGAGGTGAGCCGCGCCCGGGCGGTGAGCCGAGCGGTGAAATGCTCGGATCATTGCCCCGATGAACATCGACGTCCAGCTGGGCTCCCGATCCTACGCGATCGTCGTGGAGCGCGGTGCGCTCGCCAGCGTCGGCGCCCGGTTGAAATCGCTCGGCGTCGGCTCGCGAGCGGCGCTCGTGAGCGCGGCTGGCATCCTCAGCGCCCACGGCAAGACCGTCACCGAGAGCCTCGAGAAGGCCGGGTTCACGGTCACGACCCTGGAGGTTCCCGACGGCGAGGCGGCCAAGACGCTCGGCGTGGCCGAGCGGTGCTGGAATGCGCTGCTCGAGGCCGGCCTCGACCGCACGTCGACGGTGCTGGCGCTCGGCGGGGGCGCCGTCGGTGACGTGGCCGGCTTCGTCGCCGCCACGTACATGCGTGGCGTCAACTTCGTCCAGCTCCCCACCACCGTGCTGGCTCAGGTCGACGCCTCCATCGGCGGCAAGACGGCGATCGATCATCCGCGCGCCAAGAACCTGATCGGCGCGTTCCACCAGCCACGGCTGGTGCTGAGTGACCCCGCCACTCTGTTGACGCTGCCCCCGCGCGAGTTCAAATCGGGGCTGGCGGAGATCGTCAAGCACGGCATCGTGCTCGACGCGGCCTATTTCGACGACGTGGCGGCCAGCGCCCGGGCGCTCCTGGACCGCGATCCGGCGACGCTCGAGCGAATCATCGGGGGCTCGTGCCGGCTCAAGGCTAGGGTCATCGAGCGGGACGAGCAGGAGGCCGACCTGCGCGCCGTGCTCAACTATGGACACACGATCGGTCACGCGCTGGAGGCGGCCAGCGGTTACGAGCGCTGGACGCACGGTGAGGCCGTCTCGCTCGGCATGGTCGCCGAGGCCCGCCTGGCTCGGCAGCTTCGCCTCGCCGATGCGTCGACCGTCGAGCGTCAGGAGCGGCTGCTCACGGCGGTCGGTCTGCCCACCCGCGCCGAAGGCATCGACGTCGACGGCGTGCTGACCGCGATGCGACGGGACAAGAAGTCGCGCGATGGGCGCGTGCCGTTCGTGCTGGCGCCCACGATCGGCGCCTTCAAGGTCGTCTACGACGTTCCGCCGGCCGACGTTCGGGCGGCGCTGGCCTCACTCGCAGGGTAGCGCGTTGACAAGCGAAACGAGCGCCCCGTATAACGGTTCTGCGATGACGGTGGACGATCCCGCGATCACCGGCGCCATCCGTCGGCACGAAGAGCGGCTCCAGCGGGATCCGGAGTCGCTCGCCTTCGCCCAGCTCGCCGATCTCTACCGGAAGTCGGGCCGTGCCCGTGACGCCATCGCGCTCTGCCGGCGTGGCCTCGACCGCTATCCCCACTACACGACGGCCCGACTGATCCTGGCCAAGACGCTGCTCGGAGAGGGCGACCACGACGCCGCGCTCGCCGAGCTCACCTCCATCCTCGGGGAGAGCCCGAAGGAGGCGCAGGCCCATCGCCTCAGCGCCGAGATCCATCGGCTGCGCGGTGACCTGGACGCGGCGGCGCACCACCTGGACGCGGCGGCGCGGCTCGATCCGACCGACCGAGAGTCACGGGCGCTACTCGGGCTCTTGCGGGCTGCGCCGCACGACGGCGAGATCAGCGGCCTCGCCCGTGTGCTCGCCGACGACACGTTCGTGACGACCGCGTTCGGCGCCCTGTGCCTCGACCAGGGCCTCACCGAGGAGGCCCTCAACATCTTCATTCGGATCCTGCGCAAGGAGCCGAACAACGCCGACGCACGCGCGGGACTGGAAGGCGCCCTGCGCGCGCGCCTGAAACGGAGGGGTTAGCGCGCGATGCAGGTGTCGACCGCCGAGTTCCGGAAGGGGCTGCGCATCGTCTTCGACGGCGAGCCGTATACGATCGTCGATTTCCAGCACGTCAAGCCCGGCAAGGGCGGCGCGTTCGTCCGCACCAAGCTCAAGCACATGCGCCAGGGCCGGGTCATCGACAACACGTTCCGATCGGGCGAGAAGGTGGAGCTGGTCGACTTCGAGGACAAGCACATGCAGTTCCTCTACAAGGACGACCGCTTCCACTTCATGGACATGGAGACCTACGATCAGGTGTCGCTCTCGGAGGACGAGGTCGGCGACGCGGCCCTCTACCTCAAGGACAACACCGAGGTCGAGGTGCTCTACATCGACGGCTCGCCCGTGAGCCTCGAGCTCCCCAACTTCATCGAGCTGGCCGTGGCCCGAACCGATCCCGGCGTGCGTGGCGACACGGCGCAGGGCGGCACGAAGCCCGCCACGCTGGAAACGGGCGCAGTCGTCCAGGTCCCGCTCTTCCTCAACGAAGGCGACATCGTCAAGGTCGACACGCGCACCGGTGAGTACCTCGGACGCGTGGCGACGGCCGGTTAGCGATGCGCGTCAGCCGCCGGCCCGATTCGCAGGCCGCCACCGAGCTCGCCCGCCAGCTCGGCGCACTCATGCGGGAGCTCGACCTGGCCGAGATCGAGGTCAGCCTGGGCACCCTCAAGGTCCGCCTGCAGCGTCCCGGCGCCGCGCCAGCGGCGTACCCGGTTCCGATGGCGCCGGCGCCCACGCCGGCCGCGGGGCCAGTCGTCGACGTCGCCACCAGCGCCACGCTCGTCACCGTCGAGGCGCCGATGGTCGGAACGTTCTATCGCGCCTCGTCGCCGACGACCGAGCCGTACGTGCGGGACGGCGACGTCGTCAAGCAGGGCCAGGTCCTCTGCATCATCGAAGCGATGAAGCTCATGAACGAGATCGAATCGCAGGCCGCCGGCCGCATCGAGAAGATCCTCGTGGAGAACGGGCAGCCCGTGGAATATGGGCAGCCGCTGTTCCTGATCGAGCCCGCGGGCTAAGCCACCGTGCGGGTGTCTCGAGCCGGCTGGCTGATGATCGCGTCGGTGCCGCTCGTGGCCGGCGTGTTGCTCCTGGGCTGGCGTCCCCAGCCGACCGTCCCCGTCGATGAGCGCGCCTACGTCGCCACCACCGTCGCCGTCGGCGGCGGAGAGCGTGCCGCCGCGCTCCAGCTCTATGCCGCCGGGCAGTTCCCCGGAGCCTGCGAGCGCTTCAGCCGCGCGGCTGCCGACAATCCGAAGAGCCCGGTGTGGCGTCAGGACGTCGCGCGCTGTTTCGAAGCGTGGGGACGCGACGTGCTGAGGCAGAATCGGCCCGAGGAGGCGCTGCTGCTCTTTCGCCAGGGCCTGAAGGCGCTGCCCGACGATCCCGCGCTCCTCAAGGCCGCGGGCATCGCCGCGATCCACGGAGGGCGTCCGACCGAGGCCCTCGAACCGCTCGAACGCGCCACGGCCACCGAGGACGACGTCGAGGTGCGGCTGCTCCTGGCCCGGCTCTACGACCAGCGCGATCAGACCGACCTCGCGCTGGCTCACCTCACGGCGCTCCTCGCTCGTGAGCCCGGGCACGCGGCAGCGCGACGCCTGCTCGAAAAGATCGAGCGTGAGCGCCGCGTCGAAGCGGCGTTCCAGCGGGAGACGACGGAGCACTTCGTCGTCAAGCACCGAGCGGCCGGCGGTGAAGCGGTTCGGCCCGTCGTCCAGGCGCTCGAACGAGCATGGGAACGGGTCGGCGATCAGCTCGACTACCACCCGACCGAGCGCGTGACCATCGTCCTCTACGAAGGCGTCCAGTTCCACGACGTGACGCGGGTCCATGGGTGGGTGACGGGCCTGTACGACGGAAAGATCCGCCTGCCCCTCGGCACCGGCCTGCCGTCCGGCGCCGCGCTCGATCAGCTGGTCGTTCACGAGTACGCCCACGCTGCCATCCACGAGCTGTCGCGTGGTCGGACTCCGCGCTGGCTTCAGGAGGGACTGGCCCAGTACCTGGAGGGCGTCCGCGTCGATCCGCTCCTGCGCGGACCGGGTGGACTCACGCTCGGCGGCCTCGAAGCCCTCATCGGCGACCCTGACCCCGCCCGCGCGCGCGTCGGGTACGACATCGCCCTCTGGGTCACCGAAGATCTGGTGACCCGCGGTGGGCTCGCCTCCGTGCGCACCGTGCTGATGCGCCTCGGCAACGGTGACTCGATCGCGGCCGCGATGACCCAGGTCTACGGCATGCGCCTGGCCGAGCTCGAGTCCCAGTGGCGCAACCTCCTCGGCGGGTAGTGCGACATCACGCGCCCACGATGCCAGCGGCTTCGAAGCGACCGGAGCCTACGCGGTTGTACGTGAGGATCGCCGTGGCCGTGCGAAGCCGCAGCGGCGTCGAGGCGCGAGGCGAGCCTGCGTGGGACCGAGAACGAAGTGAGGCGAAGATAGTCGGAGCCGCCCGTGTTTCATAAGATCCTGATCGCCAACCGGGGCGAGATCGCCCTCCGCATCATCCGCACGTGCCGTGAGCTGGGCGTGCGCACGGTCATCGCCCATTCGACCGCCGACGCCCGCTCGCTGCCCGTGCGGCTGGCCGACGAGTCGATCTGCGTCGGGCCGAACGACGCGCGCTCGAGCTATCTCAACATCCCGTCGATCATCTCGGCGGCGGCCGTGACCGACAGCGAGGCGATCCATCCCGGCTACGGCTTTCTCGCCGAGAACCCCGCCTTCGCCGACATCTGCCGGGCGTGCGGGATCACCTTCATCGGGCCCTCGGCGGAGTCGATCCGGTTGATGGGCGATAAGGCCCAGGCACGCGAGTTCGCCAAGGCGGCCGGAGTGCCGGTCGTTCCCGGCAGCGAGCGGCCGCTCCAGGACGTGACCGAAGCGGTCGAGGTCGCCGACCGCGTCGGCTATCCCGTCATTTTCAAGGCCGCCGCCGGTGGCGGCGGGCGCGGTATGCGGATCGTCCGCGAGCGCGAGAGCGCCGCGCAGGCCTTCGCCGCCTGCGAGTCCGAGGCCGCGGCTGCCTTCGGATCGTCGGAGGTCTACTGCGAGAAGTACGTCGAGGAGGCGCGCCACGTCGAGGTGCAGGTCCTGGGCGACACCCACGGCATCCGGGTTCACCTCGGCGAGCGTGACTGCAGCGTCCAGCGGCGGCACCAGAAGCTCATCGAGGAGTCGCCCGCGCCGGCCCTCAAGCGGGAGACGCGCAACGGCCTGCACCGGGCGGCGCTGCTCGCCGCCACCGCGGTCAACTACGTGAACGCGGGCACCGTCGAGTTCCTCGTCGACGGCGGCGGCAACTTCTACTTCATCGAGATGAACACACGCATCCAGGTCGAGCACCCGGTGACCGAGATGGTGACCGGGCTCGACCTCATCCGTGAGCAGATCCGCATCGCCGCTGGCGAGCCCCTGGGCTACCGGCAGGACGCCATCCGCCTCGACGGCCACGCGTTCGAGTGCCGGGTCAACGCCGAGGATCCCGAGACCTTCGCGCCGAGCGCCGGCCGTGTGACCGCCTGGATCGCGCCCGGCGGCTACAACGTCCGCGTCGACAGCCACATGATGGCGCCCTACGACGTCCCGCCCTTCTACGACTCGCTGCTGGCCAAGGTGATCGTCTACGGCCAGGACCGCGCCGAGGCGCTCGATCGGATGCGGCGCGCGCTGTTCGAGACGACGGTGGAGGGCGTCAAGACGTCCATTCCCTACCTGCTCAAGGTCCTGAGCGATCCCGCGTTCGTGGAGGGCCGCTTCACCAGCGTCGACGGCCGCCGCCTGCACCCGTGAAGGATCCGCGCCTCTACGTGATCCTCGACCGTGCCGCGGCGCGCGGGCGTGATCTGCTGACGATTCTGGACGCGACGCTGGCCGGAGGCTGTCGCCTCGTTCAGCTTCGCGAGAAGGAGTGGCCGTCGGGACGCCTCCTGCCGATGGCCGAACGGCTGCGCGACCGCTGTCGCGCGGCGGGCGCGACGTTCGTCGTCAACGACCGGCTCGACCTCGCGCTCGCCCTCGGTGCCGACGGCGTCCATCTGGGCCAGGACGATCTGCCCCCCGCGGCGGCGCGACCACTGCTCCGACCCGGGATGATCCTCGGTTTGTCCACGCACAGCCTCGAGCAGGCGCGGGCCGCCCAGGCCGCGGGCGCCGATTACGTCGCCGTCGGCTCGATGTTTCCCACCGGCACCAAGCCCGACTTCCAGCTCGTCGGCCCCGAGCTCATCGGGAAACTTCGCGGCGAGATCGGCGTTCCCCTGATAGGGATCGGGGGCATCACGCACGACAATGTCGCCCAGGTCATCCACGCGGGCGCCGACGGCGTGGCCGTCATCTCGGCGGTGTGCGCGGCGCCCGATCCGGAAGCGGCCACGCGCCGATTTCTCGGGGCGATCGAGAGCGCGCGTAACTTGACCACCACCCAACGTCGGTCGCTATAATGACGCGGCACAAACGTCGTGGCGTCCACAGCTCGACCGACTCCGCTGAGGAGGGGCTGCCGATGAGGAATTCCATCACTCGCTCGGTCGTTGGTGTCCTCGTCGTTCTCGCGCTCGCCGCGGTGCCGGCCGGCGCGCCCATTGCCCAGGGCAAAGGGACGATCAAGATCGCGTCTCAGAGCCCGCTCAGCGGCGGCCAGGCCGCGCTCGGTGAAGGGATCAAGCTCGGCGCCCAGCTCGCCGTCGAGAAGTTCAAGGGCCCGCTCGAGAAGATGGGCTTCAAGGTCGAGTTCGTGCCGTACGACGACCAGGCCAAGCCCGACGTCGGCGTCTCCAACAGCAAGAACATCATCGCCGACAAGGACATCCTCGCGATCATCGGGCATCTGAACTCGGGCGTGGCCATTCCGTCGTCCGAGGTCTACAAAGAAGTCAGCCTGGCCATGATCTCGCCGGCCAACACCAATCCCACCGTGACCGACCGCAAGTACACCAACGTCAACCGCGTGTGCGGACGCGACGACGTCCAGGGCGTGGTCGGCTCGGAGTTCGCGAAGAGCCTCAACGCGAAGACCGTCTACGTGATCCACGACAAGACGCCGTACGGCCAGGGTGTCGCCGAGTTCTTCCGCGACGACGCCAAGAAGAAGGGCCTCAACGTGCTCGGCTTCGAGGGCACCGAGGAGAAGTCGAACTTCGACCCGATCATCACCCCCATCCGGGCGCGCAATCCCGACCTCATCTACTTCGGCGGGATCTACGACCAGGGCGCGCCGTTCTTCAAGCAGGCGCGCGAGAAGGGCGTGAAGTCGAAGTTCATGGGGCCGGACGGCATGGATTCGTCCGACCTGGCCAAGATCGCGGGCAAGAACGTCGTCGGGATGTACTACACGTCGGCGGCGGGCCCGGCCTCGGCGTTGCCCAAGGCGAAGCAGTTCGTGGAGGACTTCAAGAAGAAGTTCGGCAAGAACCCCGAGCCCTACGCTGCCGAGGCCTACGATGCCGCGACGGTCGCCCTCAAGGCCATCGAAGCGGCGGCCAAGGGCGGCAAGGCGCCCAGCCGTGAGGACGTGGCGGTCGCCGTTCGCAAGGTGAAGCTGTCCGGCATCACCGGCGACATCGAGTTCGACGCCAAGGGCGATCGGAAGAAGGCGCTGTACTTCGTGCTCCAGGTCGACAGCGACGATCCGCAGAAGTGGGGCGACAACAAGATCGTGAAGCAGCTCGCGATCGCGCCCCCTAGCGCCTCGAAGAACTAGCGCCGGGCCACTGTCGGAGCGGGCCGGTCCGGCCGGCCCGCTCCGCATCCACCGCCCTCGCGCATGGACCTCCCGCTCCTCCTCGGCATCCTGCCCCAGGTCCTGCTCGACGGACTCATCCTCGGTTTCATGTACGCCCTCATCGCGCTCGGCTACACGATGGTCTACGGCGTCCTCGAGTTCATCAATTTCGCGCACTCGGAGATCTTCATCGTGGGCGCCTTCGTCGGCGTCGAGATCATGCTCGGGCTCAAGGGCGCCGGGATGCTCGACCGCCTGCCCTGGCCGCTCGTCCTGGTGCTGGTCCTCCTCGCGGGCATGGCGGCCAGCGGCCTGCTCGCGGTGACCGTGGAACGCGTCGCCTATCGCCCGCTCCGTCACGCGCCGCGCCTGATCCCGCTGATCTCGGCCATCGGGATCTCGTTCTTCCTGCAGGACGCGATCCGCCTCTTCGAGTCGCTCTGGCGCAACGCCTTCAATCTCGTCTACCCGACGATGGACGTGCTCAACGTGCGCTTCGAGCTGACCCAGACCATCGACGTCTCGGTGAAGTCGCTGGTGGTGATCGTGGCGGCGCTGGCCATGCTCGGCGTGCTGCACGTGCTGGTGAATCGGACCAAGATCGGCACGGCCATCCGCGCGGTCGCCGAGGATCAGGCGGCCGCGAGTCTCATGGGGATCAACGTGAACCGGATCATCTCGCTGACCTTCCTCATCGGCGGGGCCATGGGCGGCGCGGCCGGCGTCTTGTTCGGCGTTCAGTACGGGCTCATCAATCCCTATACCGGATTCATCCCGGGGCTGAAGGCGTTCACGGCCGCCGTGCTCGGCGGCATCGGCAACATTCCCGGCGCCATGCTCGGCGGACTCGTGCTCGGGCTGCTCGAGGCGCTGGCCGCCTCGTATCTCTCGCTGCTGACCGGCGGCGCCTTCGGGGCAGAGTACAAGGACATCTTCGCGTTCTCCGTGCTCATCGTGATCCTGATCTTCCGGCCCAAGGGCCTGCTCGGCGAGGTCATCCGGGGCCGCGCATGATGCTGCATTCCGCGCTGGCCATCGCGGCGGTGGCCGTGTCGAGCACGGCGGTCGCGACGTTTCCCCGCTCGGTGCTGGCGTTCCTCGCCTTCCAGGGCGCGGTGCTCTTCGTCTATCTCGCGCGCGTCTCGCGCTGGCTGCGCGTCGGTCTGCTCGGCCTTGCCCTGCTGGTCCTCATGCCGTTGATCGGCGCGTACAACGGCTACTACCTCGAAGTGGCGACCCAGGTCGGCATCTTCGTGGCGCTGGCGTTGGGACTGAACATCGTGGTCGGCCTGGCCGGACTGCTCGATCTGGGCTACGTCGCGTTCTTCGCCGTCGGCGCGTACGCCTGGGCGATTCCTGGCTCCCCCCAGGGCAACGAGATCTTCGGCGGCGGCTTTCCCCTGCCGCCGTCGATGTTCTACCTCTTCCTGCTCGTCGGCCTCCTCGTCGCCGCCGGCGCCGGCATCCTCCTCGGCCTGCCCGTCCTGCGCCTGCACGGAGATTACCTGGCGATCGTCACGCTCGGCTTCGGCGAAGTCATCCGCGTGCTCGCGAACAATCTCGACAAGCCCATCAACTTCACCAACGGCCCCAAGGGCATCACGCCGATCGGCCGCCCGCCGGCGCCGTTCGGATTGCCCTACGGCGAGTATTTCTACTTCCTGGTGCTCCTCATCGTGGCCGTCGTCATCGTGGTCAATCGGCGACTCGAGGACTCGCACATCGGGCGCGCGTGGGAGGCCATCCGCGAGGACGAGGTGGCCGCCCAGGCCATGGGGGTCCCGCTCGTGCGCGCGAAGCTCCTCGCCTTCGCGTGCGGGGCCTCGTTCGCCGGCGTCATGGGCGTCGTCTTCTCGGCCAAGCAGCTCTTCATCAACCCCGAGTCGTTCACCTTCCTGGAATCGATCGGCGTCCTCTCGATGGTGATCCTCGGCGGCATGGGATCGATCCCGGGCGCGGTCCTCGGCGCCATGGCCGTCACCGTCCTGAACCTCCAGGTCCTCAAGGGCTTCTCGCTCTGGCTCAACGAATTGAAGAACGCCGGCGTCACGATTCTCGGGTTCAACCTGGCCGATTTGCCGACCCAGTTCGAGCCGGCGAAGTACGAGCGGATGATCTTCGGCATCATCCTCGTGCTCATGATGATCTTCCGGCCGCAGGGGATCCTCCCCGCCCGCCGCCGCCAGCGAGAGCTCCGGTGACGCGCTTCGAGGCGCGCGGAGTGACCAAGCGGTTCGGCGGCCTCACCGCCGTCAACCGCGTCGACTTCACGCTCGACGGTGGGATCGCCTCGATCATCGGCCCCAACGGCGCCGGCAAGACGACGCTGTTCAACGTCTTCACCGGCCTCTACATCCCCGACGCCGGCGCCGTGACGTGGCAGGGCCGCTCGCTCGTCGGTCTCCGTCCCGATCAGATCACCGCGCTCGGCATCTGCCGGACGTTCCAGAACATCCGGCTCTTCGGCAACATGACCGCGATCGAGAACGTTCTGATCGGCATGCACGCCCGCGTCCCGCTCGGCCTGCGCGACGTGCTGGCCCGGGGCCGTCGCTTCCAGGAGGTCGAGCGTGGCCTGTGGCAGCGCGCCGCCGAGCTGCTCGATCGCGTGGGGCTGCGCGCCAGCGCCAACGAGATCGCGCGCAATCTGCCCTACGGCGACCAGCGGCGGCTGGAGATCGCCCGCGCGCTCGCCTCCGAGCCCGCGCTGCTGCTACTCGACGAGCCGACCGCCGGCATGACGCAGTCGGAGGCGGGCGCGTTGATGGCCCTGCTCCGGCGCGTCGTCACCGAGCTTCGTCTGGCCGTGCTCCTCATCGAGCACAACATGCGCGTCGTGATGGGAGTCTCCGACCGTGTCACCGTGCTCGACCACGGCGAGAAGATCGCCGAGGGCCCGCCGCGCGACGTGCAGGCCGATCCCCGCGTGATCGAGGCCTATCTGGGACGGCGCCGTGCTGCGCATTGACGACCTGCACGTCTATTACGGCGAGATCCACGCCCTGAAGGGCGTGGGGCTCGAGGTGCGCCAGGGCGAGATCGTGGCGCTGCTCGGCAACAATGGGGCGGGGAAGACCACGACCCTCAAGACCATCTCGGGATTGCTCTCCCCTCGCCGTGGCCACATCACGCTGGAGGAGCGTCCGCTCGCCGGCGTCGCCGCCCACGACGTCGTGCTGCGCGGCGTCGCCCACGTCCCCGAGGGCCGGCGCATCTTCAACCGGCTGACCGTGCGCGAGAACCTCACGATGGGTGCCTATCTGCGGACCGACGGCGGCGTCGAGTCCGACCTCGAGCGCGTGTTCACGCTGTTCCCGCGCCTGAAGGAGCGCATCGGCCAGGTGGCGGGAACGCTGTCGGGCGGTGAGCAGCAGATGCTCGCCATCGGACGCGCGCTCATGGCCAGCCCGCGCCTGCTCCTCCTCGACGAGCCGAGCATGGGCCTGGCGCCGGTGCTCGTCGAGCAGATCTTTGCCACGATCACGGACATCAACCGGCAGGGCATGACCATCCTGCTGGTCGAGCAGAACGCGGCAATGGCGCTCGAGATCGCCCACCGCGGCTACGTGCTGGAGACGGGCGCGATCGTGCTGACCGGCAGCGCGGCCGAACTGGGCGAGAATGCCGACGTCCGCCGGGCCTATCTGGGCGAGTAGGCGCGTACCCCGTAGCGAGGAGGAGCCACATGCTGGGACGCGGACTGACGTTCGAGGAGCACTCCATCGGGGCGAGGTATCACACGCTGTGCCGCACGGTGTCCGAGACCGACATCGTCAACTTCGTGAACCAGTGTGGCTTCACCGAGCCGCTCTTCATGGACATGGAGTTCGTTCAGAAGGAATCCGTCTTCGGCCGGCGGGCCGCGCCGGGAGCGTTGACCTTCGCGCTGTCCGAGGGCCTGATCATGCAGACCGGCCTCATCCACGGCACGGGCATGGCCTGGCTGGGCGGCGAGATCCGCGTGGTCGCTCCGGTCCTCGAGGGCGACACGGTGAGGGTCGAGGTCGAGGTGATGGACAAGCGCGAGACCAAGAAGCCGGATCGCGGCATCGTGACGTACGCCCACCGCGTGCTCAACCAGCGGAGCGAGATGGTGCTGGAGGCGCGCGTCCAGCGCATGATCCGCCGCGCCGAGGTCGCGCCGGGCTCGAGTCACGCCCGCTAGCGTGCTGATCCTCTCGCGCGCCGATCTCGAGCGCGTGCTGACGCCGCGCGAGGTCGTCGCCGCGCTGGCGAAGGCGTTCGCGCTCAGCGCCGCTGGTCGCGCCGACGTCCCGCCCCGCACCGCCCTGGCCGTCGACCCGGACGGCGTGTTGCTCGTGATGCCGGCCGCGCTCCGTCCCGAATCCGGCGATGACCAGGACCTGGGCAGCAAGCTGGTGAGCGTGTACGCGGGCAACCGTGGCCGGGGGCTTCCGACCATCCACGCGACATATATATTGATGGACGGGGCGACCGGCCGGCCTCTCGCCCTCGTGGAAGGAACGTACCTCACCGCGCTGAGGACCGGCGCCACCTCGGCGCTCGCCGCACGCTTCCTGGCCCGGCGCGATGCTGGCCGCGTCGTCTGCTTCGGAGCCGGCGTCCAGGCCGGCTTCCAGCTCACGTGCCTGGCCGCCGACCGTTCCATCCAGGACGTCACGGTCGTCGGGCGAGATCCCGCTCGAGCACGCTCGTTCGTGGAGGGCATGCGCCGCCGGCTCGGCGTTCCGGTCCAGCTCGCCGACGATCCGCGGGCCGCGGTGCGACGCGCCGACATCGTCACGTGCGCGACGACCTCACGGGAGCCCATCGTCCACGGCACTGACCTCAGCCCGGGAGCTCACCTCGACCTCGTCGGGGCGTTCAGGCCGACGGACCGGGAGGCCGACAGCGAGGCGATCCGGCGAGCTCGCGTCGTCGTCGATACCTACGCGGGCGCCCTCGAGGAGGCCGGCGACGTGCTCATCCCGATGAAAGAAGGCGCCATCGGCCGCGACCACGTCGTCGCTGAGCTGGCGGAAATCGTCACGGGCACGCGCCCGGGACGCACGAGCGATGGCGAGATCACCGCGTTCAAGTCGGTCGGCTGGGCGCTGGAGGACCTGGCCACCGCCCGACTCGCGTACAATCGCGCGGTGGCCCAGCACATCGGAATCGAAGTGACGCTGTGACGGGACGGATCGTTCAGGTGAGCGTGTCGGCGGGAGGCGTGCCGAAGACGGCCGTTGCTCGCGCCAAGGTCACGGCGCACGGACTCGAAGGCGATGGCCACCGTGATCACGAGCACCACGGCGGGCCGGAGCGTGCGGTCTGCATCTTCGCGGTGGAGGCGATCGAGGCGCTGAGGGCAGAAGGCCATCCGATCGTCCCGGGCGGCCTCGGTGAGAACCTCACGATCGCCGGGCTCGACTGGAACGCGGTGGTGCCGGAGGCCATCCTGAAGATCGGTGACGCGCTGATCCTCCAGATCACGCGTTACACGAGCCCGTGCGTGAACATCACGCGCTCGTTCCTCCACGGCGACTACTCGCGTGTCTCCCAGAAGCGCCATCCCGGGTGGAGCCGGGTATACGCGCGGGTGCTCGTGCCTGGCGCGGTGAGCACGGGCGATCCCGTCCACCTCCTCGCCGGAACCGAGGCGCGTCAGATCGTCGGCTCGCTCCAGCGGTGACGCGAACCGCCGACGTCGTCATCGTCGGCGGCGGTGTCACGGGAGCCTCGATCGCCTACCACCTCGCCCAGCGGGGCGTCAGAAAGATCCTCGTCCTCGAGCGCAAGTTCCTGGGCGCCGGCGGCACCGGCCGTTCGATCGGAATCGTCCGCCAGCTGTATCCGACCCCCGAGACGACGCAGATGGTCCTGCGCTCGCTGAAGATCTTTCAGAGCTTCGGCGATGCCGTCGGGGGACATGCCGGTTACACAGGGTGCGGCGTCCTCATCGGCGTGTCGCCCTCGATGCGGCCGCAGCTCGAGAAGACGCTGACCCTCCAGCAGGCGCTCGGAGTCCGCGCCCAGGTGCTCGAGCCTTCCGACGTTGCGCGCGTCGATGGTCGCATCGACACGACCGGACTCGGCGCCGTCTTGTACGAGCCCGAATCGGGCTATGGCGATCCCGTCGGCGTGACGAGCGGCTACGCCGATGCCGCGCGGCGCCGAAACGTCGTCATCGAGCAAGGCACCGCGGTGACGGTGATCGCCACGAGGGGCGCGCGGGCGACGGGCGTCATGACCACGGCGGGAGAGCGGATCGAGGCGCCGGTCGTCGTGAACGCCGCCGGCCTCTGGTCACCGGGGATCGCAGCGCTGGCGGGCGTGACGCTTCCGATCGTGATCGGCCGTCATCCCGTCTTCATCGTCGAGCGCGACGCCGGCTTCGGCGCTCCGCACATCGTCTACCTCGACCTGGCCGGCGGCTCGTACGTGAGACCGGAGAGCGGAGGCCTCACCCTGACCGGATCACTCACCGACGACGAGACCCGGCACCCCATGGATCCCGAGCTGCTGGGCGCCGAGGTCGGACTGGACGAGGCCGAGGGCGTGCTCGAACGCACGAGCCGCGCGCTTCCGAGGCTGGCCGACGCGCGCTATCGGCAGGGGTACGCCGGCGCCTTCGACATCACCCCCGACTGGATGCCGATCCTCGACGAATCGCCGGTGCGTGGGTTCTGGATCGCCGCCGGGATGAGCGGCCACGGCTTCAAGCTGGCGCCAGCCGTCGGCGAGATGATGGCCGCGCTGATCACTGGCGCCGAGCCGCCCGTCAGCGCGTCGCCGTTCCGTCTCGACCGCTTCGCAACCACGGGCACGGCGGGGACGTTCGTGTCGTCCTACTTGCGCTGATCCGAGATCTTCGTCGCCAGCTCGCGCAGCCGGGCGAGCGTGGCGGGGCTGAGCATGACGGCGAACGCTGCCGGATCCTGCTGGGCCTGCTCGAGCGCGTCGAGCATCTTCCCGACGTCGCCGCCCTGGCTGCGACCGAGGTCTTCGAAGATCTGGGCGGCGAGGCCGTAGAGCTCTTCCGTCAACTGGTCCGAGCCGGTCAGTGAGCGGATCTTCTGATCCACCGCCCGCGCATCGGAATTGCCGGCGATGGCGCCGGCGCGCTGGCTGGGATCGGTGAGCATCTTGAGCGTTGCCGCCAGCGCCTCGGACGAGGCTGCGTCGAGGTTCTGGGCGTGCGCCGACGGTACGGCGAGGCCGAGGGTCGTCGACAACGCGGCGATCACGATTGAGCGCATGATTCCATCATACCGGCCGACCACCCTTCTCCCACAAAAAGGCCAGCCGGTCCGCCGGCGCGTTAAAATCCCGCCCGTGCCTGGGGTCTTCTATCGCCAGCGGCCCGGCTGGACGTTTCCGCGCGCGGTCCGCGGTGAGGGCGCGTTCGTCTGGGACGAAACCGGGCGGCGACTCATCGACGCCGCGGGTGGCGCCATCGTCGTCGGGATCGGCCACGGCGTGCGCGAGGTCGCCGATGCGATCGGCGACCAGGCGCGTCAGCTCGCCTACGTTCACGGCACCGAGCTCACGTCGGAGCCGGTCGAGCAGCTCGCGGCGGCCCTGGCCACGCGTGTTCCCGTGGACGACGCGAGGCTCTACCTGGTCGCCGGCGGATCGGAGGCCACCGAGACCGCGATCAAGCTGGCGCGGCAATATCACGTCGCGCGCGGTGAGCGCGGCCGCCACAAGGTCATCGCGCGCTGGCCGTCGTTCCACGGCTCGTCGATCGGAGCCCTGGCTGTCTCCGGCCGCCCGAGCCTGCGTGCCGACTTCGATCCGATGCTTCCCGTGACTCCGTTCATCCCCGCGCCCTATCCGTATCGCTGCCGGCTTCCCGGCTGCGGCGCCCGCTGCTCACTCGAGTGCGCGGAGGCACTGGACGCAAAGATCCGTGAAGAAGGCCCCGACACGGTGGCCGCCTTCATCGCGGAGCCGGTCATCGGCGCCTCGGCGGGAGCGGTCGTTCCACCGCCCGAGTATTACGGGCTCGTGAGAGAGACGTGCGACCGCCACGGCGTGCTCTTCATCGCCGACGAGGTGATGACGGGCATGGGCCGCACCGGACGATGGTTCGGCCTGGAGCACTGGCCGGGCGTGCGGCCCGACATCCTCACGACCGGCAAGGGCCTGACCAGTGGGTACGTACCAGGCGGAGCCGTGATGGCAGGCGGACGTATCGTCGAGACCGTGAACGCCGGCGGCGGCTTTCATCACGGCTTCACTTACAGCCACCATCCGGTCGTGGCCGCTGCCGGCCTGGCCGTGATGCGTTACCTCGAGCGCCACGACCTCGTCGCCCGCGCCGCTGTCATGGGCGAGCACCTGATGGTGCGACTGCGCGGCCTCGCCGATCTTCCTGCCGTGGGCGATGTGCGTGGGATCGGGCTCATGGCCGCCGTCGAGATCGTTCGCGATCCGGCGAGCCGCGAGCCGTACCCCGCCTCGGCGCGCATGGCCCAGAAGATCCAGGCCGAGGCGCTGAAGCGCGGCGCGATCGTGTACGCCTCGGGCGGCCAGGTCAACGGCGCCGGCGACCTGATCATGCTCGGACCGCCGCTCGTCATCGAGCGCGAGCAGGTTGACGAGGCCGTGCAGATCCTCGGCGACGCCATCGCCGCCGTCACGCGCGCCTGATCGCGTGCGCGTCACCTTCCTCGGCTCCGGCGACGCGTTCGGTAACGGCGGGCGCCATCAGACGTGCATTCTCCTCGAGACGGGGACGAGGCGGGTGCTGCTCGACTGCGGAGCCACGTCCATGCTCGCCATGAAGCGCCAGGGCGTCGAGCCGCTGACGCTGGACGCGGTGCTGCTGACCCACCTGCACGGTGACCACTTCGGTGGCCTGCCGTTCCTGATCCTCGATGCGCAGTTTCGCCGCCGGACTCAGCCGCTCGTCATCGCAGGCCCGACCGGCGTGGAGTACCGCGTGCTCGACGCGATGGAGATGATGTTCCCCGGATCGTCGCGCACCGGCCGTCGCTTCGAAGTGCAGTACCTGGAGCTCGAGAATCGACGCCCGGCCGCCCTCGCCGGCATCTCGGTGAAGCCCTACGAGGTCGTCCACGCGAGCGGCGCGCCGCCGCTGGCGCTCCGCGTGAGCGCCGGCGACAAAGTCGTCGCCTACTCCGGTGATACCGAATGGACGGACGCGCTCCTCGACATCGCCCGCGCGGCCGATCTCTT
Source organism: Candidatus Rokuibacteriota bacterium (assembly GCA_003220615.1). Classification (GTDB taxonomy): domain Bacteria; phylum Methylomirabilota; class Methylomirabilia; order Rokubacteriales; family CSP1-6; genus 40CM-68-15. Next base: position 8,581 of record QHTB01000141.1, on the reverse strand, counting down.
CATCTGCGAGGCCTACACCTTCGACAAGCCCGTCAAGTATCACCTCGACTACCGGACGGTGATGGCCCACCGGAGCGCATTCGGCTGCAAACGCCTCGTCCTCACTCACCTGGGCCCCGACATGCTGGCGCGCACCGCCGACGTCGACGCCGAGTGCGCCTACGACGGGCTCACGATCGAAGTGTGAGTCTCACATCGCAGGCCTGTCCCCACCCCGGGTGGTAAACTTTCGCTCGTGCCAGCACGGCTGGGTGTCGATATCGGCGGAACGTTCACTGACCTCGTGCTCGTGGACGAGCGCACCGGCGCCCTGCGTGTCGGCAAGGTCCTCACCACGGCGAAGGATCCCGCTCACGGCGTCGAGCAAGGCATCCACGGCCTGCTCGACGAGAGCCGCGTCGCGGCGCGCGAGGTGCGCGCCACCGTCCACGGCACCACGCTCGCCACCAACGCGCTGATCGAGCGCAAGGGCGCGCGGACGGCTCTGCTCACCACGGCAGGCTTCCGCGACGCGCTCGAGATCCGGCGCGAGGGCCGCTACGACATGTACGACATCTTCATCGATCCGCCGGCGCCACTGGTGCCCCGCCACCTCCGGCGCGAGGTCGATGAGCGCCTGCTCGCCGACGGTCCCGTGCTACGTCACCTCGACGAGGCGGGCGCGCGACGGGTGATTGCCGGGCTCGTCGCCGACGGCGTCGAGGCGATCGCGATCTGCCTGCTCCACGCGTACGTGAATCCGGCCCACGAGCGCCGCCTGGCCGAGCTGGCAGCCGAGATCGCTCCGGGCATTCCGGTGTCGTGCTCGTCCGACGTCGTTCCCGAGATCCGAGAATACGAGCGGGCGTCGACGACGACGGCCAACGTCTACGTCGTGCCGTTAATGGCGCGTTACCTGGAAGACCTCGAGCGACGGCTCACGGAGCTCGACATCCCCGGCCAGCTCTACATCATGCAGTCGTCCGGCGGCATCGTGCTGCCACGCGAGGCGCGAAGATTTCCGATCCGCCTGGTGGAATCGGGCCCGGCCGCCGGCGCCATCGCCGCCGCGCGGGCGGCGCGGGATCGCGGGGAATCTCGCCTGCTCTCGTTCGACATGGGCGGTACCACGGCCAAGGCGTGCGTGATCGACGACGGCGCGCCTCTGGTCGCACGGGAGTTCGAGGTCGCCCGCGCCGATCGCTTCAAGAAGGGCTCGGGGATGCCCGTGCGAGTGCCGGTGATCGAGATGATCGAGATCGGCGCCGGTGGTGGCTCGATCGCGCGCGTCGACCGCATGGGCCTGCTCAAGGTCGGCCCCGACAGTGCGGGCGCCGATCCCGGGCCCGCCTGCTACAACCTGGGCGGCCGGCTCCCCACCGTGACCGACGCCGATCTCCTGCTCGGTTACCTCGACGCCGAATTCTTCCTGGGCGGGCGCATGCGGCTCGACCGCGAGGCCGCGCGGCGCGCGATCGAGGAACACGTCGCGAGCCCGCTGGGCCTCGACGTGATCGCGGCGGCGTGGGGCATCCACCGCGTCGTCAACGAGAACATGGCGGCGGCCGCACGGATCCACGGCATCGAGCGCGGCCGCGATCTCCGCAGCTATCCCCTCTTCGCCTTCGGCGGCGCTGGTCCCGTCCACTGCTGGCAGGTCGCGCGCGTCTTGCGCGTGCCGCGCATCCTGCTGCCATTCGGCGCCGGCACCATCTCGGCGTACGGCCTGCTGTCGGCCCCACTGGCGTTCGACTTCGTCCGCACTCACCGCGAGCGTCTTGACACCGCCGACTGGCCGACGCTCAACCGGCTCTTCGCCGAGATGGAGTCGGAGGGACGCGCCCTGCTGGCGCGCGCCGGCGTGAGAGAGACCGATGTTCGCGTCGCCCGCGTCGCCGAGATGCGCTATCTCGGCCAGGGCCACGAGGTCGAGGCCACCGTGCCTGCCGGCGCGCTCTCGACGGCCAGCCTCGATGCGATGACGTCGTCGTTCGAGTCCGCGTACCGCGCGCTCTATCATCGGCTGCCCCAGGGAGTTCCGATCGAGGCGCTGAACTGGCGCGTGACGGTCGCCGGGCCAGCACCGGATGTCCGCTTGTCGGGCGCCACGCGAATCGGGGGGGCAGTCGGGGGGGATGCCACATCCCCCCCGACGTCCATAAACAAGGCCGTCAAAACCCGACGCAAAGCGTACTTCGCCGAAGCGGCGGGCTTCGTCGACACGCCGGTCTACGACCGCTATGCGCTCCCTCCCGGCTTCGAGTTCGAGGGCCCGGCCATCGTCGAGGAGCGCGAGTCCACCGCGGTGCTCGGCCCGGGCGCACGCTGCCGAGTCGACGAGCGCTCGACCATCATCGTGGAGATGCCCGCGTGAGCCTCGTGAGCCTCGATCCCATCACCCTCGAGATCTGCTGGAATCGCCTGATCGGCGTCGTCAACGAGCAGGCCACCGCGCTCCAGCGCACGTCGTTCACGTCGATCGTTCGCGAGGCCGGCGACCTCTCGGCGGGAGTCTTCGATCGCCGCGGCTACATGGTGGCCCAGGCGGTGACGGGCACGCCCGGCCACATCAACTCGATGGCGCTGGCCGTGAAGCACATCCTGGCCGCGTGCCCGATCGAGACGCTCCGTCCCGGCGACGTCCTCGTCACCAACGATCCCTGGAAGACGTCCGGCCACCTGAACGACGTCACGATCTGCTCGCCGGTCTTCCGCGGCGACGATTGTGTGGCCGTCTTCGCATCCACCTGCCACACGGCCGACATCGGGGGTCACATCTTCTCGGCCGAGGCGCGCGAGGTCTACGAGGAAGGCCTCTTCATCCCGATCATGAAGCTCTACGAGGCGGGACGCCCGAACGAGTCGTTGATGGCGATCCTGCGCGCCAACGTGCGCCTGCCCGACATGGTGCTGGGCGACTTCCACGCCCAGATCGCCGGAGGGGCGGTCGGCGGCGAGCGTCTGCTCGAGTTCATGGCCGAGTTCGGGCTCTCGCGTCTGGAGCCGCTGGCCGACGAGATCATCGAGCGGACGGAGCGTGCGATGCGCCAGGCGATCCAGGCGCTGAGGCCGGGCGTCTACGAGAACGCGCTCACGTCGGACGGGTTCGACGAGCCGATCACGATCCGTGTGCGCTGCGAAGTCAGGCGCGACGAGATGCTGATCGATTACACCGGCACCTCGCCGGCCAGCCGCCGCGGCATCAACGTCGTCATGAACTACACGGAGGCCTACACGACCTACGGCGTGAAGGTCATCGTGAGCCCCGATGTCCCCAACAACGAGGGCGCCTTCCGCCCGGTGAAGATCAGCGCGCCCGAAGGCTCGATCCTCAACGTCCGCCATCCGGCACCGGTCGCCGCCCGCCACGTGATCGGCCACTTCCTGCCCCACGTGATCGCCGGGGCGCTCGGTCAGGCGCTCCCCGAGCGCGTCATGGCCGAAGGATCCGCCAACATCTGGGGCATCCAGGTGTCGGGCAAGGACCTCGATGGTCGAGCGTTCAGCCACGTGCTCTTCTCGTCGGGGGGCACGGGAGCGCGTCCCACTCGCGACGGCCTGTCGGCGACGGCCTTTCCGTCTGGCGTGCTGGGCACACCAGTGGAGGTGATCGAGACGATCGCGCCGCTGATCGTCGAGTGGAAGGCGCTCCGCGAGGGCTCCGGGGGCGCCGGGAAGTACCGCGGCGGCCTCGGCCAGACGATCGCCTTCAGGGCTCGGACGCGGGAGCCATTCGTCTGCTCGGTGCTGTGCGATCGCATTCGTCATCCCGCCCAGGGCTTCCTCGGCGGTGAGCCCGGCGCCACCGGCGAGGTCCTCGTGGACGGCGTGCGTCCCGCGAATCCCAAGGGCGAGCAGATCGTGGCCCCCGGCGCCCTCGTCGAGGTGCGTCTGCCTGGCGGAGGTGGGTACGGCCTTGCGGACCACCGTGACCCTGAGCTCGTCACGCGAGATGCCCTGGAGGGCTACATCCCCGCGTAATCCCTGCCCTGCCGTCTCGTCCGGTCGCCGGCACGCCTTTCGCTGTACTTCACCGCATGACCCGGAAGCGGTCTTCGAGACAAAAGCGTCAGCGTCCCGACAGGTCGGAGATGCTCGAGGCTGAGAAGGACGCTGCGGACTTTACCGCCACCAGCCCGACGCTGACCGGTGGCGACGTCGATGCGGACTGGAAGCGGGCTGTCAGTGTCGGTGAAGAAGCCGTCGGCGGCAGCGTCGCCACGCCCGACCAGGATCGGGTGGACGACATCGGTGACGCTTGGCGTGCCGCGCGCCCCGGACGACGACGTGAGAACGTCAGCCAAGACCCTCGAGGAGCGCGATCGTTATCGGTGGGAAGAGGAGGAGTGAGATGAGGACCATGCTCGCCGCGCTGCTCGGGATCGCGCTCGTGGCGGCGTCCGCGCCCGCCTTCGCGCACGTCGTCGAGGTGACGACGGCAGTATCGCTGGCCGACGTCGAGGATCAGGAGACCCTGACCGCCGCCATCCGTGCTGCGGTCAACGAGGCCATGGAGAGTGCGGTCGGCTTCAAGCCCACGCTGATCGCGCTCACACGGGCCAACGTCATCGGCGAACGGCTCTACGTGCGGCTCTTGATGGCGGATGCCGAGGGTGAGGAGATGCTGCGAGACCTCGCTCCGGACGGGCCGCCGTCCGGCACTGACGACGGGGCGCCCGCCGAGCACACCTACTCGAAGCAGCCGATCTAGAGCTTGCCGTACTCCTTGAGCCGGCGGTAGATCGTCCGGCGCGAGATGCCGAGGGCGCGCGCCGCCTCTTCCTTGTCGTTGTTGTAGACGGCCAGGGCGCGGAGGATCAGCTCCTTCTCGACCTCGGCCAGCGTCGGCACGGTGCTCCCGGCCATGGACGGCGCCACCGACGGCCGGGCTGTGAGGCTGGGCAGATCCGCCAGCGTGATCTGGTCCCGGGAGCCCATCGCGAAGGCGCGCTCGATCAGGTTCTCCAGCTCGCGAACGTTGCCAGGAAAATCGTAGCCGGACAGCGCCGACAGCGCGTCGGGGCTGATGCCCTTGACGTCGCGGCGGAGGCGCTTGTTGAACCGGCGGATGAAGTGATTCACCAGCGACGAGATGTCCTCGCGCCGCTCTCGGAGCGACGGCAGCTGGATCCGAATCACGTTGAGCCGATAGAACAGGTCCTGCCGGAAGGTTCCACTGTGCATCGCCTGCTCGAGGTTGCGGTTCGTGGCGGCGATCACCCGGACGTCCACCGGGTGCGCCTTCGTCGAGCCGACCGGCCTCACCGACATCTCCTGCAGCACGCGCAGGAGCTTCACCTGCAGCTCGGGGGGCAGCTCGGCGATCTCGTCCAGGAAGATCGTGCCGTCGTTGGCGCCACGGAAAAGCCCGAGCGCGTCGGCCACGGCGCCTGAGAAGGCGCCGCGGACGTGACCGAAGAACTCGGATTCCAGCAGATCGCGGGGAATCGCGCTGCAGTTGACGGGAATGAAGGGCCCCTTGGCGCGAATCGACAATCGATGGATGGCGGCGGCGACCAGCTCCTTGCCGGTGCCGCTCTCGCCCTCGATCAGCACGGGCGAGTCGGTGACGGCCACCTTGCCGATGATCTCCTTCACGCGCTGCATGGCGCCCGAGGCGCCGATCAGCTCGTTGACGGTCAGCTCCTCACCGAGGCGCGCCCGCAGCGTGTGGACTTCGCCGCGGAGGAAGCGGCGCTCCATCAGTCGCTGCATGAGGTGCTTGAGCTCGTCGAGGATCAGGGGCTTGGAGAGATAGTCGTAGGCCCCTTCCTTCAGCGCCTCGACGGCCGACGCGATCGTGGGATAGCCCGTCATGATCACGACCTCGATCGACTCGTCGTGAGCCTTGAGCTGCTTGAGCAGCTCGAGTCCGCTCATGTCGGGCATCCGGATGTCGGTGATGGCGGCGTCGAACACCTGGGTGCGCACGACGGCAAGCGCGTCGGTCGCGGTGTTCGCCGTGGACACTTGATAGCCCCACGCCGTGAGGGCTTCCTTGAGGAGCAGCAGGATCGAGTTCTCGTCGTCGACGATCAGGACGCGAGCGGTTTCCACCATCGTAGATAACAAGTTAGCACGAGGGGGTGTCAAACTGACAAGGTAAAAAGTTGCGGGCCTGCGTTCGGTATGTTAGCGTGGCCGTTGACTTTTCAACGAGGAGAACGCGCTCATGGCTGATGCTGGAACGGTCCACCTTACGGAACAGAGCTTCGACGAGGCGCTCGTCGCGAATCAGAGCCTCATGATGGTGGACTTCTGGGCAGAGTGGTGCGGCCCGTGCCGCGCCATCGCGCCCGTTCTCGAGGAGCTTGCCCGCGCATCCGGCGGACGGGTGACGCTTGCGAAAGTGAACGTGGACGAGAACCCGGGCCTCGCCGCCCGCTACGGCATTCGCTCGATCCCGACGATCCTGTTCGTGAAGGACGGCAAAGTCGCCGACCAGGTGATCGGGGCCGTACCCAAAGCCCAGCTCCAGAAGAAGCTGGACGCGCTCGCCTGACGCGGGTCGCCTAGGCTCTGACGTATCAGTACCGGCGGCACAGGTATCCCGCCGCTCTCCCCAACCCGTGACGAGTTCCGCGCGCTCGCGGGGCAGGGGAACCTCGTCCCGGTGTTCGTCGAGCTCCCCGGCGACCTCGACACTCCGCTCTCCGCGTACCTGAGACTTCGTCCCGGGCCATACTCGTTCCTGCTCGAGTCCGTCGAGGGCGGTGAGAAGTGGGCGCGCTACTCCTTCCTCGGCACCGATCCGATGATGGTGCTGTCGGCGAAGAACGGCCGGATCACCCTTCGTCGCGCGGGCGGCCGTGTGATCGAGCGCCTGCCGGACGGTAATCCGCTCGATGCGCTGAGGACGCTGCTCGCCGAGTTCCAGCCCGTGCCGGTGCCGGGCCTGCCGCGGTTCCAGGGCGGCACCGTGGGGTACCTCGCCTACGACATGGTGCGCCACATGGAGCGGCTGCCGGCCACCGCCAAGGACGACCTGCGGCTGCCCGACGCGATCTTCCTCTTCACCGACACGTTTCTGGTCTTCGACAACCTCCGTCACCGGCTCCTCGTGATTGCCAACGCCCGCATCGAGGGCCACGATGACGCGTCACTGGACCAGGCCTACGATCGCGCGGCGCTTCGGATCGGCATGACACTCCAGAAGTTGGCCCGCCCGGCCCGCACCCCGGCGCCGCTCTCGTTCGCCGCTCCGGCGCCGCTCGTGGCGCTTGGAGAAGAAGGCTTCACCACGACGATGGACGAGTCGACCTACTCGGAGGCGGTGCTGAAGGCCAAGGAGTACATCGCCGCCGGCGACGCCTACCAGATCGTCGTCTCCCGTCGGCTCGACACGCCGCTCGGCGCCGACCCGTTCACCGTGTACCGCGCGCTGCGGACCATCAACCCGTCGCCCTACCTCTTCTTTCTCCGGCTCGGCAAGACGACGGTGGTCGGTTCGTCGCCCGAGGTGCTGGTGCGCCTGGAGGACGGCCGCATCGACGTGCGCCCGATCGCGGGGACGAGTCCGCGAGGTGTCACCGAGTCCCAGGACCAGACGATCGCCGAGACGCTGCTGGCCGACCCCAAGGAGCGCGCCGAGCACGTCATGCTCGTCGACCTCGGACGGAACGACGTCGGGCGCGTCGCGACGCTCGGCTCGGTCAAGGTCACCGAGTTCATGGCCATCGAACGCTATTCGCACGTCATGCACCTGGTCAGCCACGTGACTGCGCAGCTCAAAGCCGGCGCCGACGCGATGGACGTGTTGCAGGCGTGCTTTCCGGCCGGCACCCTCACCGGCGCGCCGAAGATCCGCGCGATGGAGATCATCGACCAGCTCGAGCCGACCCAACGCGGGCCCTACGGCGGCGCCGTCGGCTACATCTCCTACTCCGGCAACCTCGACTCCTGCATCACGATCCGAACGATCGTCTGCCACGACGGGACCGCGTCGGTGCAGGTCGGCGCCGGCATCGTCGCCGACTCCGATCCCAAGACCGAGTGGCTCGAAACGTCGTCCAAGGCGCGAGGCCTCATCCTGGCCCTGCGCATGGCCGCGGCCACGGGTCACATATGATTGTGGCCGTGCGAGCCGCAGCCCGCTGGCGGAGCCGCAGCCGCAGGCGAGGCGACCCTGTGAATATCAAGGCGAGCCTGTGATCCTGGTCATCGACAACTACGACTCGTTCACCTACAACCTCGTCCAGTACCTCGGCGAGCTGGGAGCCGAGCTCCGGGTCGTGCGCAACGACGAAATGGACGTCGATGCCCTCGCTTCCATGGCGCCGGAGCGCATCGTCATCTCGCCCGGACCAGGGACCCCCGATCAAGCCGGCGTCTCGATCGACGTGATCAAGCGCCTCGGCGCCACGACTCCGATCCTCGGCGTCTGTCTCGGCCACCAGGCCATCGGCCGCGCCTTCGGCGCGACGGTGGCGCGCGCCGGCAAGCAGATGCACGGCAAGACATCGGACATCCGCCACGACGACCGCGGTGTGTTCGCCGGGCTCACCAACCCGTTTGTCGCCACCCGGTACCACTCTCTCGCCATCGTGCGAAAGACCGTTCCGGCCGAGCTCGAAGTCTCCGCCTGGTCGGAGGACGGCGAGAT
>QHTB01000211.1 GCA_003220615.1 Candidatus Rokuibacteriota bacterium | reverse complement strand
TGGAGGTGGAGAGGCAATGGTTGGAGGTGCGAGAAACAGTAGACGCCGTAATAGCGAATCTCGATCGTCTCGCAAAGCGCGCGCCACTCCATCATCCCAGCGTCAAGACGCTTGACGGCGCGCCATCACTCCCAAATCTTGCCGACGAAGTCGTAATCCTCGTGAGAATTCTCTTGAGAGCCCTTCTGGATGCGATGAAGGCGCGTCGCATCGCGGCGGCTCCGAGCCCTCTTTCTGGTTGGCCCGATGCGTCTCGGCTGGCCCGGCGAGTCCGGGCCCGATAGTCTGTTGACGCTCTCCGTCTGACGCCCCCGGCGTCTCACCCGCCCGTTCGGTGGAGGTGGCGTGCACCGACGGTTCTTCCTGGCAGCGCACTACTACGGTGCTGCGGGGTATTATCCCGCGTACTACGGCGCGTATCGGATGCGCTGAAGCGAACCGACACGCCAGGGCGTCCCGTGTTTCTCGGCTCGATCAGCGTGCCTCTCGTGTTGTGACGGCATCGGACGAAGGTGGTCGCCCGATCACCAACGCCGCGTAGCTTCCCCGAATCCTTGCCCGTTGATGAACACGCGATTGACGGCCTATCTGCCCTTGATCGGCACTTCCCAAAAGTTTCTTCCCGGTGGATCAGGGTCCTGGCGACCTGTGTCTGAGCTTCATCCCGCTGCACAAGACGTTGGGGAACGGTCAGATTGAGCAGGAAATTGTGCGGGTTCCTCAGGCCTGCAGCACGGGGACTTCCGGCCTCCCGAAGTTGCACCCGCGTCCAGAGCTGCCTTCGCGGGGTAGACTGCACGGCGTGCCGTGGGATCCTCGCATCGTCCGAATGCTGGAGCGCTTTCCGGCGCTCAAGGTCATCGGCAACACGCCGATGGTCCGCGTCGATGTCCTGCGCGGCGAGCTGCCCGAGGTGGAAGTGCTCGCCAAGATGGAGTGCCTCAACCCCGGGGGCTCCCTCAAAGACCGCCCGGTCCTGCGCATGCTGCTGTCGGCGCTGGAGGATCACCGGCTCGCCTCCGGCAAGACGGTGCTCGACAGCTCCTCGGGCAATGCCGGCATCGCCTACGCGATGATCGGAGGCATCATCGGCGTCCCGGTGGAGATCGTGATCCCCGAGAACGCCAGCATCGAGCGCAAGAAGCGGCTCCGCGCCCACGGAGCGCGGCTCGTGTTCACCGATGCGCAGCTCGGCTACGACGAAGCCTTGCGTGAGGTCCGGCGGCGGTGGAAGAGCGACCCGGATCACTATTTCTTTTGCGACCAGTACGGCAACGACGACAACTGGCGCGCGCACTATGAAACGACGGCGGCGGAGATCCTCGAGCAGACCGGTGGTCGGCTCACCCATTTCGTCGTCGGCGTGGGGACCGGCGGCACCCTCACGGGCGCGGGCCGCCGCCTGAAAGAGCACGACCCGCGCATCAAGATCGTCTCGATCGTCCCCGAAGTCTTCCCCGGCATCGAAGGCCTCAAACCTCTCGGCCGCCCCGAGGACATCGTGCCGGCCATCCTCGATCAGACGCTGATCGACGAGCGCGTGCCGATCACGTCCGATGAGGCCCACGCCATGTGCGTCCGCCTGGCCCGCGCCGGCTTCTTCGTGGGCCAGTCGTCCGGCGCGTACATGGCCGGCCTCGAGCGCGTCGCCCGCCGCGAGCGTCGCGGCCGGTTCGTGACCCTGTTCAACGACCTCGGAGAGCGCTACTTCTCGACTCGCCTCTGGGACTGACGACAAGATCGCCGACGCAGAGTTGGCTAGGAAAACAGCGATGCGCCTGAGGCCAGCAGATGGTTTAGTACGCGGCCCATCCCTCGGTCGTTCGGCGCGGTTGCTCGCCACCGCGAACCGGTCAAGAGGAAGGCGTACGTTCCCACGAGTGGGTAAAAAGTTTCCACAGCCGAAGCTGCTCCTAGTTGTCTACGGCGAATAATGTGATGGAACGGATCTTGCGGTTCGCCGAGCGGGGGTTCACATGCGACGCAGCGGCCGCAACGTCCGCGCCAGCGTCAACAGCAGTCGGACTCCCGCGCCTGTCGTCCTGGTCGTGGATGACTACGCCGCGACCCGCGAGATGTACTTCACGTATCTCACCTCGAAGGGGATGCGCGTCCTTGTAGCCGGTGAGGGCCTCACGGCCCTGCGTCTCGCTGAACGCGAGCAGCCTGACGTGATCGTCATGGATCTCTCGCTGCCCCTACTCGATGGATGGGAGGCGATCTGGCGGCTGAAGGGGAAGAGCAGCACGGCTCACATCCCCATCGTCGCCTGTACCGGGAACGTCGTTGGTGGGAGCGGAGAGCGCGCCATCGCGGCTGGCTGCGATGCCTACGTCATCAAGCCGTGCTTGCCCGAGCAGCTCTTCGAGCAGATCCGCATGCTGCTGACGCGGAAGGCCCGGCGTCAGCGGCCGGCGTGATCCAGCGATGTTGAGTGATGCCGAGCGCCGAGTTCTGGCTCAACACTGCCATGGTCATGCCGTGGCGGCGTGCGAGGACTGTCGCCGGGACTTCAAGTTCACCGAGTTGGGCGTCGACATCGTTGGGCGGCGATACTACTTCTGCCCATCTTGCCGACTCGATCTCGTTGACCATCTCCGTCTCCACGTCCTGAACTGTCGCAGCATCGCCGCTTCACTCGAGGAGCGTGTTGAGCGCAGCCAGCAATTGATCAAGGACAGCGACAGATCCTCGCCGCGGAAAGCCAGGAACGGGCGCGGCGTGATCTCAAGCGCCGTGTGCCGGCCCGGTAGAATCGGCCTCCCGCGTCGTAACTTTCGATGAGGGTGTCAGACGCCTGCGTCAAGGGAGGAGTGGTTGATGCCCGAATCGGACGCTTACGCGTTCATGCTGTTCGTCAAGTGTTGAAAATCAGGTCGATTCTGGAGTTGGTCCCGATATTGCGCATGCGCCCGGCATGGCGCCCAACGAATCCTCGGTCCGTGCAATGGACCTCGCCGACATTCACGTGCTCGTCGTGGACGATTACGAGGACACGCTCGAAGTCTTCGGCGCCGCGCTGCAACAGTTCGGTGCCAACGTCCTGAAGGCTCGGAATGCGCAGCATGCCCTGACCATTATGAAGACGGCCCGCGTGAACGTGATCGTGTCGGACCTGACGATGCCAGGTGAGGATGGTCTCTGGCTGCTCGAACAGATCCGCCGACTCAAGCGCGAACATGGCCGCAGCGTCCCAGCGATTGCGGTCACCGCGCATCGGGAGCGCTACGCGGCCAGCCGGCTGATCGAGCTTGGCTTCGAAGCGTTTCTAACGAAGCCCGTCGATCCGATCGACCTCGCCAGAACCGTCGCGTCCCTCGTCGGGCGCTAACCGACGACGGCCCTGGATCTATGCCGACTCCCGCGCTGATCTCCCTCACCTGGACTCTGAACTCACGTTCATCTGACCCGGACGGCGGGTTGCCGCGAGCGGAGACGACGGTTCGATCCCGGCGCGGAGGTTTGCGGCCCTCGCCGTTACCCCGCGCGCCCGACTCAAGGCCGAGCGAGGTATCACCGCGCACCGCGAGCGCTATGAAGCCGAGCGCGTGCAGGAGTTCGGGTTCGAGGCGTTCCTGACGAAGCCCATCGATCCGTTCGATCTGTCCAGAACAGTCGCCTCCCTCGTCGGCCGCTGACCGATCTGTCGGGCGCCGGGCGCCCGCATGGAGCTTCACTTCACGACGAGATCCACTAGCCACTCCATCGTCAGGACCGCGAGGATGGCAAGAGCGAGTACAACGATGCTGCCGGTAACGAGGATGACGCGCTTGCGTCTGGAACGACGTTGCCATCTCCTTGAACGTCGGCGTCGGGGTTGTCGGTCGGAGGCGGGGTCGGTCACCGCCTGACGCGTCCTGATCCAGCATCCGAGGTGCGGGACGCGGTTGTCGGCCGTTGGCGGTCCCACTGGCGCAGCGCGCTTGACGGCCGCCTTGCAAACCGGGCAGATCGGCTCGTTACGGTCTTCCATATCCTGACCTGATAATCGGACACCGCAGCGACCTCGCGGATATGGAAAATGTTTTCTAGTGCCACTGGGCGATGTGGCGACGGGGCGATCGGAGATACGCTGAGCGCGTCATGCGAAATCCTCGTGGCAAGCGCACAGCGGGCGGGTCGTCGAAGACCCACCACGCTTCTCGCCCGCCACAACTCCGACGTGTGCTTATTGCTGATGACAACCTCGCCGAGCGTGAGATGTACGCCTCCTATTTCGCCGCGCACGGTATCCGCGTTTTCATGGCGGGTGATGGTGTGAACGCCGTCCACATCGCCCAAGAGATGCGGCCGGACGTGATCGTCATGGATCTCTCGCTCCCCTCGCTTAATGGATGGGAGGCGACGCGCCGTCTGAAGCACGACGTGCGCACCGCTCGCATCCCAATTCTCGCGTGTACCGGGCATGCCACCCACCTTGCCGTTGACTGGGCGCTCGATGCGGGATGTGACGCCTACGTCGTCAAGCCGTGTTTGCCGCAAGAGCTTCTCCGGCTGAGCGCCGATCTCGTGGCACGCCAGACGTCACGGCAAAGGGCGTAATCGCCAGGACGTTGCTGAAGGGCTATCACTGGCGACGATGCGTTGAACGAATGCCCGCACCGCGATGGCAAGTGTCCTCTCTACATCATGGGTGACGAGGACCAGGACCCGACCGGCTTCCTCATGTGCGACGACCCGACCTTCATCGCCAGCATGCGCACCTCGGCTTAGCAGCCTTCGGCGATACCAGCGTCCGAGGAGGCTGCCACTTCCCGTCACTCGCACTGCCGCGGAATGGCAAACGTGACGAATCGCCTGTCGCAACCTTCCGATACGTATCGCATTTTGCGTTGGCATAGAGCCTGCTCCCCTTGTCTCACGATGACATCGATCGTGAGGCCGCGGCCCGGCTGGATCGCCGCCCTGTGCATCGGGCTGCTGCTGGCGGCATCTGCCGAACGACGACTCGCCGAGCTCTACATTCCCTGGCTCGACGTTGTCGCGTTCGAGAACGCCGAAGAACCCGAAGGCGATCAGATCGCCAAGCGACTCGTCATTGCCGAAGACTACGCGCCGCTGCACCCGCCGCGGTTGATCGAAGTCCGGCGCACGGCCGCCGACACCAGGCCGCCGCGTCTTCATCCGACTCCGGCCGCCGGCCCACCGGAGCCTCGCGCTCCGCCGCTCGTCTGACGTTTCTGGATTGTCAGGACGGCGGCGTGAGCCACCGTATTCGAGTGCAGTCATTGCGAAGGAGGGGCATATGTTCAACTTCTGGCACAAGAGACGCTGCACGATGGGCGATCAACGCGGCTTCACGCTCATCGAATTGATGATCGTCGTCGCGATCATCGGCATCCTGGCGGCCATTGCCGTTCCGCTCTACGCCAACATGCAGGCCCGGGCGCGCATCGCGAAGGCCCAGGCTGACATCCGCGGTATGGCCTCGGCCGTCGTCGTCTGGGGCGCGCACATGGGTGTGTTGCCCAGCGCACTCGGGCTGCTGACCGCGATCGCGACGAAC
>QHTB01000210.1 GCA_003220615.1 Candidatus Rokuibacteriota bacterium | reverse complement strand
CATCCTGTTCGACTACGTCCGCCGCTCCATGCCCATGGATCGGCCGCTCTCGATGACGGCGGACGAGGTCTACGCGGTCTCCGCCTACATCCTGAACCTCAACGGCCTCGTGCCCGCGGACGCCGTGCTCGATCAGGCGACGCTCCCGAAGGTCCAGATGCCGAACCGCGACAACTTCGTGCTCGACGATCGCCCGGACACGCGCGCGGTGCGCTGCATGCGCGACTGCCGGTAGCGTCCCCGGCCGTGCCGCCCATGGCCCGGACCGTCTTCGACGCGTTCATGGCCACCGCTCAGGCGGCCCCGGACCACGTGTTCCTGTGTGCGCCGCCGGCCGCGGGACGCGCGTACCATCCCGACGGCATCGAGCTCACGTACGCGCAGACGCGCGACGCCGTCCTGACGTTGCGCGACCGCTATACGGGCGCCGGCTACGGTCACGGCCACCGCGTCGCGCTGCTGCTCGAGAACCGCCCCGAGTTCTTCTTCCACTATCTGGCGCTCAACGCGCTCGGCTGCTCGATCGTCCCGATCAATCCCGATTACCGGCACGACGAGATGCTCTACCAGATGGAGCACTCGGAGGCCGACCTCGCGGTCGTCGTGGCCGCGCGCGTGGCCGCGCTGGAAGCGATCGGACGCGAGCGTCCCACGCCCCTGCCGGTCATCGATGCCGAGCGCATGCCGAAGACGCTGCCGAAACCGCCGCCCGCGCCGCGCCGAGGCGCGCCCGGCCTCGACACCGAGACGAGCCTGCTCTACACGTCGGGGACGACGGGCCGCCCCAAGGGCTGCATCCTGACCAACTTCTATTACCTGAATGCCGGCGCGTGGTATCGGGATTTCGGTGGACGCCTCGCGATCGAGCCGGGCCACGAGCGCTTCCTCAACCCGCTGCCGCTCTTCCACATGAACGCTCAGGCGGTGACCGCGACCTGCGCGATCTTGACCGCCAACTGCCTGGCTCAACCCGAGCGCTTCAGCCCCTCGCGGTGGTGGAAGGACGTCGTCGCCGCGAAAGCGACCATCATCCACTACCTCGGCGTCATGCCGCCGCTGCTCCTCAACCAACGGGAGACGCCCGAGGAACGTGCGCACCACGTGAAGTTTGGCTTCGGCGCCGGAGTCGAGCCCGAGCTGCACGCACGCTTCGAGGAGCGCTTCGGCTTCCCGCTGGTCGAGGTGTGGGGAATGACGGAGACGGGCCGCTGCTACGCCGACCTCCACGAGCCACGCCAGATCACCACGCGCGCGTTCGGCCGGCCCTTCGGTGGCCTCGAAGGGCGAGTCGTCGACGACGCCGATCGCGACGTCCCTCGAGGCTCGGCGGGCGAATTACTGGTGCGCTGGGGCGGGCCCGAGGGGCCGCGCCACGGCTTCTTCGCCGGGTATCTGAAGAACGCCGAGGCGACGGACGAGGCGTGGCGCGGGGGCTGGTTCCACACCGGCGACGTGGTCCGCCAGATGGACGACGACATGCTGGTCTTCGTCGATCGCAAGAAGAACATCATCCGGCGCTCTGGAGAGAACATCGCCGCCGCCGAGGTCGAGGCGTGCCTGCAGGCTCACGCCTCCGTCGCCCAGGTGGCCGTGATCGCCGTCCCCGACGACGTGCGCGAAGAAGAAGTGATGGCCTGCATCGTGCCGATGGCCGGCGTGGCCGCCGACCGGGCCCTCGCCGAGCGGCTTCAAGACTGGGCGCTGGCGCGCCTCGCCTACTTCAAGGCGCCGGGCTGGGTGCTCTTCGTCGCCACGCTGCCCACCACGGGAACCCAGAAGGTCCAGAAGACCAAAATCTTCCCTAAAGGTGAGGATCCGCGCCGCCGGCCCACGGCGCTCGATCTGCGCGAGCGAAAAAAGCGGGCCTGATGCGGTTGCGCTAGGCGCGATGTCGCCTTGTCATGGCCGCCGCAAACTGGCGTGCCAGCCGGCGAAGCCAGCCCGGAACTCCGTGTGGAATCTAGCGTGTTCGCGTGGCACCCGCCGTGCACCCGTCCCGAGCCATGTCGGGCCGCGGCGTGCTCGCGCTCGCGTGCGTGCTGGCCGCGGTCACGAGCGGCTGCGCGGCGAAGCTGCGCGAAATTCCCACGCACTCGCTGTCGAAGCGTTCGCCGGCCGTCGTCGAGCGCGACATCCACCAGTGCGAGAAGGCCGTCACCGGCCACCTGAAGGGCCCCTGGCTGGGCGGCGAGCTCGAATTCGCGGCGTGCATGATCGCGCGAAACTACCAGACGTTCGTCCAGGTCCTCGACGCGCCGCTCGAGGTGCGCCGGGCGTCGCTCAAGGGCAAGGTGACCTCCGCCCGCGTTCTCAACGACCTGGTCGCGTGCGAGCAGTTCGTCTCGGCGCGCGTCTCCGTGGTCGAGAAGATCGGCCGGCCGCTGGTCACCGTGGCCGGGCTCCTCTTCTGGCCGGTCGGCTTCGGAGCCTCGACGGCGTCGCCGGCACTGGCGGGCCAGCGCCGGCGTGACTACATCGCGTGCATGGAGCCACGCGGCTACACCGTCAGCAATTGGAAATCGGAGCCGAGCGCGATGCCGCGGCAGGGGGAGGGGCCCTAACGGAGGCTTCTTCACAGCCCGCCGTACCGGATGCGCTGCACCGGGAGCTGACACACGAGCGCATCCAGAGCGCGCACCGGATCAACCTCGTGAGGTTGTGGGGCGTGTCGGCTTTTTTCGCGCTGTTCCTCGTGCTCGGCGGTCTGCTCCGCTTGCCCGCCTGGACCGGCAACCTCGATCTCTTCGCGATCTACTGGACGATCACGGTCGCGGTGTACGTGCTGAGCCGGCGCGTCGAGCGCGTGGCCCGGGTGGCGAGCCTGGCGGTGGCGTTCGTCGACATGCCGATGGTGTTCTTCCTGCAGTGGGCGACGTTTCCGACCAGCCCGAGCGCGAGCGGTGTCGCCGGCTTCACCGTCGGCGTGTACGTGCTGCTGGTCATCCTCTCGGCGCTCTCGCTCGAGAACTGGTTCATCTTCTTCACGGCGGCGGTGGGCGCGGCGTTCGAGGTCATGCTCCAGGAGCTGGCCGGTGTGAGCACGGGCGCGATGGCGTCGACCGTGATCCTGCTCGGCCTGGCCGCCTCGTCCTGCGCGTACGCGCGGAGCCGCCTCGTCGATCTGGTCGCGCGCGTCGACCGCAACCTGGCCGAGCAGCGCCAGGCCGAGCGCGCGCTGCGCCAGAGCGAGCGGATGGCCTCGCTCGGGACGCTGGCGGCCGGCGTCGCCCACGAGATCAACACGCCGCTGACCTACGTCGTGACCAATCTCGCGCTCATCGCCGAGCGCCTGCCGCGGCGCTGGACGGCGGGGGGCGGCGGGGATCTGGACACGCGCCTGGCCGAGACCGAGAAGGCCCTGGCCGATACCCAGGCCGCCATCGACTATCTCGTCGGCGGCGTCACCGGGAGCGTGTCCGGCAAACTCAAGCACGACGTCAAGAACTGGCACACGACCGTGATCTTCAGGCTCGACGCGCTGGCCGAGCGTCTGGCCCGGCTCAAGACCGAGGTGGGCCCGCTCGAGCAGCTCGACCGCATGGTCGAGCAGGCGCGTGACGGCGCCGAGCGTGTGCGCCGGATCGTGCGCGATCTGAAGACGTTCTCACGGCCGGACGAGGACGTCGTCGCTCCGGTCGACGTCTGGCGCGTCATCGAGTCGTCGGTCAATCTGGCGTCGAGCGCGCTCCAGCAACGCGCCTGCCTGCGTACCGATCTCTCACCGGTGCCCGCGGTGCTCGCCAACGAGACGCGGCTAGGCCAGGTCTTCGTGAATCTCCTCGTCAACGCCGCACAGGCGATCGCCGAGGGCGCGGCGGCCCGCAACGAGGTCCGCGTGGTGAGCCGCACCGACGACGCCGGCCGCGCCGTCGTGGAGGTCCACGACACGGGGTCGGGAATCCCGCCCGAGATCATGGGCCGCCTGTTCGATCCGTTCTTCACGACCAAGCCGGTGGGCGAGGGGACCGGGCTCGGGCTCTCCATCTGCCACGGGATCGTCGCGTCGCTCGGCGGTGAGCTGACCGTCGAGAGTGAGGTCGGGCGTGGCTCCACGTTCCGGGTCACGCTCCCTCCGGCTGACGTGTCGGCCACTGACGTGTCGGCCACACGCGGGGCCACGCCTGGCATCGTGACTCCGGCCGCGGCGATGGTTGGCCCCACGCACGTCGTGGTGCCGACACGTCGGGGCCGCATCCTCATCGTCGACGACGACGAGCGCATCGGCGAGGCCGTGCGCGAGTGCCTGCTCGAGCACGACGTCGTTGCGCTGACCAGCGCGTCCGATGCCTTCGAGCGTCTCAGCGCCGGCGAGCGCTTCGATCTGGTCCTGTGCGACCTGATGATGCCGGGGATGACGGGCATGGATCTGCACGAGGGCCTCTCGATGGTCTCGCCCGCCAACGCGGCCCAAATGGTCTTCCTCACCGGCGGCGCCTTCACGGCGCGGGCCCAGGCATTCCTCAGCGAGGTGTCCAACGCCCGGCTCGACAAGCCGTTCGATCCGACAAGCCTGCGCCGCTTCGTCGCAATTTCCTTGGAGAACCGAGGGCCGGGGGTCGAACGTATTAGCGGTTGATGACGACCTTCAACCTCGACGGCTGGGTCGCTCGGTCAGGCGCCCTCGACCTGACCGGAATCGACTGGACCGAGGTTCCCCGGCACCCTCTGCCAGAGCCCGCCATCCGCACGCTGCTCTACATGCAGGACATCGAGAGCCACACGATCGTGTACCTGCGCTCCCTGCTCGCCACCCGGGCCATCGACGACCCCGAGATCTCCACGTTCCTGGCCTGCTGGCTCTACGAAGAGACCTTTCACGGGATCGCGCTGGCCCGCTTTCTCGAGGCGGCCGGCCATGCCGTGCCGCCGCGGCCGAAGCCCCACGGTCACGAGTCCTTTGCGCAGTGGCTGGAGGCGCGCGCGACGGCGGTGCTGTCGCGGACGTGGGCGAACTTCTGCGCGGTCCACATGACGTGGGGGGCCATCAACGAGTTGACGACGCTGACCGGATATCTGCGGCTCAAGACCGTCGCCGGCCACCCGGTGCTGAGCGATCTGCTCGAGCGGATCATGCGCGATGAATCGCGCCACTTCTTCTTTTATTATCGTCAGGCCGAGGAGCGGCTGCGGAGCCCGGCCGCCGCCGGGGTCGCCCGCTTCCTCGTCGACCACTTCTGGGGACCGGTCGGCACCGGCGTCGGCACGCCGGGAGGGCTCGAGTTCATGGCGCAGTACCTCTTCGATGGTGAGGACGGGCGGATCGCGATCCGCAAGGTCGACGAGACGATCCGGCGCCTGCCTGGATTCGCCAGCGTACAGCTTCTCGAAGCCTGGATGAATCGACATGCCAACGGAGGACGCAATGGCCACGGTCATCGCTGAACCCTACCGCGCATACACGCCCCGCCCCTTTACCCGGGGCGAGCGTGACTCGGTGACGATTCTGTTCGGTGGCCTGCACTGGCGCGCCGAGCGCATTCTCCAGGCGGTGCTCGAGCAGAGCGGCTATCGGGCGCAAGTGCTGCCGGTGGCCACCAAGGAGGATCTCCTGACCGGGCGCGAGGTA